>CAKUHK010000010.1:0-42356 GCA_934655965.1 uncultured Collinsella sp. | reverse complement strand
AATTCCAAGACTGTTGGTGCTCTTCGTAGGTCTGCGAGAAATACTCCTCGTCCTGCGTAATGTAGAAATACAGGTCATCGGAGTCCGTGGGCTCAAGGGTAGCCTTGAGCGCCTCGAGCGACGGAGAGCAGATGGGCGTGGGCGGCAGGCCCTCGTGCTTATAGGTGTTGTACGGGCTATCGCTCTGCAGGTCGTCGGCGGTAACCTCGCCGCCGGTGACATACATCATGGTCGCATCGCTGTTGAGATAGCGCAGGCCATCGAGCTTGCCGGCAAGGCGGTTGTAGAAGACCGAGGCGACATGCGCGCGCTGCTCGGCGTTGAGACCCTCGCGCTCGACGATAGAGGCAAGGTTGATGATGTCGTAGTCGGACATCTCCACGCCGTAGCGCTCCTTGATCTTGGCCTCGTAACCGGCAAAATCGAGCGACTTGTACTCAGTGTTGAACTGGTCGAGCATGGCACGGATCACATCGTCGGCGCTCGGGTCTTTACCAAGCGAATATGTCTTGGGGAACAGGAAGCCCTCAAGCGAATCGTTGGCAGCGCCTTCGAGGAAGCTGTAATCATTCACGTAGTTGGAAGCCTTTGCCTGGTTAAGGAAGTCCTCCTTGGAGATGCTGTCGTAGGCCTGGGCAACACGATCTGCGACCTGATCGACCGTTAGGCCCTCAGGGATCGTCAGCGCATCGGAGCCGGCATTGGGGCCCTCCATGAGCTGCTGGACGACATCGGTCGCATCCATGAGCGTGGTGAACGAGTAGGTGCCGGGCTTAAGCGACATGTCGGCGTTGAGCTTTTTGACTGCCGCGTAGTAATCCTTGGGATTCTCGACAATATGGTTCTCGGAGAGAATCGAAGCTATGGTATCGCCCGAGGCTCCCTCGGGAATCGTGATCGTGACCTGCTGGCCAGCGGCGACCTTCGAATCCTCTCCGGTAAAGAAGCCCTTAACGGCCGGCACGACGAAGAAGGCAATCGCAGCAAGCGCGAGTACGGCAACCACGGCGCCTACGATCATGGGCACTGGGGAGCTCTTCTTTTGGGCACCACGGCGAGCATGGGTGTTATAGCTGGAACGCGTCGCAGGAGCCACACCGTGCGTGCCGTGAGCATGATGTGCATGGGAGCGTGATTGCGGAGCCTGAGCTTGCGTGCGCTGCGTCGGAACCTGCTGCTTAAAGCGAGCGCCGCCAGCAGGCTGCGTGGAGCGGGCGGTCGGCTGTTGAGCTGCACGCTGAGAGGGTTGAGCCGCACGTTGCGTCGGCTGCACCGGGCGCTGGACAGGCTGAGCAGGACGCGGCGCGGGCTGCCCCTGTCGATTTGGCTGGCGCGGGTCGGAAGCGCTAGGCATGCTGGACCTCCTCGTTTTTACGATCGAGCCATGTCTGCAAGAACAGGCTGGCGGCGATCATGTCAATCTTGCCCCTCATCTGCTTTTCGTTGAGTCCCTGTTCGCGCAGGATGCGCTTGGCCTCTTGCGAGGACAGGCGCTCGTCCTCAAACTCCAGCGGAAGATCGAGCTCGTCGGCAATCTTTTGGGCCACGGCGGCGACGCGCTCGGCCTGCGGGCCGGGCTCACCGGCCATAGTCAGGGGACGTCCGCTTACCAGGATCTCGGGCTCATAGTCCTCGACCAGGTAGCGAAACGTCTTTGCCATGCCAGTGACCTCGGCAGCCGGGAGTACCTTGACGGGCATCGCCATCTTGCCATCACGACTCGAGACGGCAATGCCGATCCTGGTCTCCCCTATGTCCAGCGCAAGCGCGACCACAGCGACTTCTTAGCTTCTTAGGCGCCGAGCGCGGTCTTGGCGGCCGCGAGGGCATCGGCTATACCGGCGGCGTTCTTGCCACCGGCCTGGGCCATGTTGGGACGACCGCCACCGCGACCATCGACCAGGCCCGCGATCTGTTTGATCACATTACCGGCGTGGAAACCGGCCTTGACGGCGTCGTCGGAGCCGGCGGCGAGCAGGGCCGGGGTGCCCTTCTCAGTCACGCTGGCGACAACGCAGGCGACGGGGCCGGCGACCTTCTGGTGCACGGTATCCCATACGTTGCGCAGGTCGGCGGCCTCGAGGCCCTGGAGCTCAGCAACGACGAGCTTGTAGCCGTCGAGCTCGACAGCGCCGTCGATGGCGCTGGAGATAGCGTCGGAGGAACCACCGGTCAGAGCCTTCTTGAGCTTGTTAGAAGTCTCGCGCAGCTCGGCCTGCAGGTTCTCCACGCGGGCGGGAACCTCGTCGACGCGGCACTTGAGCGCAGCGGCGGCGGCGTCAACGAGCGCCAGGCGGTCGGCCATGTAATCAAGCGCGCCCTTGGAGGTCACAGCCTCGATGCGGCGAACATTGGAGCCCGTGGAGGACTCGGAAATGATCTTGAACAGACCGATCTCGGCGGTGTTGGCGGCATGCGTACCACCGCAGAGCTCGCGGGAGAACGGCTGGTCCTCGGCGCCCACGGAGACGACGCGGACGACATCGCCGTACTTCTCGCCAAAGAGGGCGACAGCGCCGGCGGCCTTGGCCTCGTCGATGCCCATGACGCGGGTCACGACCGGCTTGGAAGCGAAGATTTGCTGATTGACCAGGTCCTCGACAGCCTTGAGCTGCTCGGAGGACAGGGCCTCAAAGTGCGTGAAGTCAAAGCGCAGGTGCTCGGGGGTCACCAGCGAGCCAGCCTGGGAGACATGCTCGCCCAGGACCTGCTTAAGGGCGGCGTCGAGCAGGTGCGTAGCGGTGTGGTTGCGACGCAGGAAGCCACGACGCTCGGCGTCGAGCGTAGCGGTCACGGTAGCGCCGACAGTCAGCGTGCCCTCGGCAACATGCGCGACGTGGGCATACAGGCTGTTGTGGTTCTTGGTGTCGGAAACGGTCAGTGCAACGCCCTCGGCGGAAAGCTCGCCAGCGTCGCCCTGCTGGCCGCCCATCTCGGCATAGAACGGGGTGTGGTCGAGCACGACCTCGACGTCCTCACCGGCGGCAGCGGACTCGACGGACTCGCCGTTGCGCACGATGGCGACGACCTTGGCACCCTCGATCACATCG
Organism: uncultured Collinsella sp.; assembly: GCA_934655965.1. Classification (GTDB taxonomy): domain Bacteria; phylum Actinomycetota; class Coriobacteriia; order Coriobacteriales; family Coriobacteriaceae; genus Collinsella. Next base: position 39,306 of record CAKUHK010000010.1, on the reverse strand, counting down.
TTGTCATAGCCGTCGAACTCGGTCGCAGCGACCTTGTCCGAAAGCTCGACCCACACGTCGTTGAAGCTGCCCCAGGCATCGCCCTTGGCGTTGGCGCGGGCGCGGGCCTTCTGGTCCTCCATGCAGGCGGTGAAGCCGTCCATGTCGACGTCGTGGCCAGCAGCGCCGGCAATCTCGACGGTCAGGTCGATGGGGAAACCGAAGGTATCGTGCAACTTAAAGGCAACATCGCCCGGAAGGACGGCGCCCTCGGCGAGCGCGGCCAGGGCCTCATCCAGGTAGACGCGACCGTTGTCGAGCGTCGTGGAGAAGCGCTCCTCCTCGGAAGCGACGATGCCCTTGACGAGCGCGACATTCTTGAGCAGCTCGGGGTAGGCCTCACCCATCTGAGCGTTGACCTCGTCGATGAACTTGGTCAGGAAGGCGCCCTCGATGCCCAGCAGGCGGCCGTGGAACACGGCGCGACGGAGCAGGCGACGCAGGACGTACTCGCGGCCCTCGTTGCCGGGCAGGATGCCGTCCGAGATCATAAAGTCGACGGCACGGGAGTGGTCGGCGATAATGCGCAGGGAGCGGCTGGCACCGGAGTAATCGTCAGCGTCATAGGTCTTGCCGCTGATCTCCTCGCCCAGCTTGATGAGGTGCTGCATCAGATCGCCGTCGTAGTTGGCAGTCTTGTGCTGCATGATGGCCGCCATGCGCTCCAGGCCCATGCCCGTATCGAGGTTGCGGTGCGGCAGCTCCGGCATGGAGCCGTCCTCCTGGCGGTCAAACTGGGTGAACACGAGGTTCCAAAACTCCAGGAAGCGGTCGCAGTCGCAGCCGGGCTTGCAGTCGGGGCTGCCGCAGCCGACCTCCTCGCCCATGTCAAAGTAGATCTCGGAGCACGGACCGCAGGGACCGGTGGGGCCAGCAGCCCAGAAGTTGTCGTCCTCGCCCAGACGGGAGATGTGATCCTCGGCAACGCCCAGGGAGCGCCACACGTCGTGGGTCTCATCGTCCTCGGTAAAGACGGTGAAGTAGAGGCGGTCGAGCGGCAGCTTGAACTCCTTGGTGATGAGCTCAAAGGCCCAAGCGCAGGCCTGCTGCTTGGAGACGCCACCAAAGGAGAAGTCGCCGAGCATCTCAAAGAAGGACAGGTGACGGCCGTCCTCGCCGATGCAGTCGATGTCGTTGGTGCGGACGCACTTCTGGCAGGAGATCGCGCCGATCTCCTTCATGGTCTTCTTGCCCTGGTAGTACTCCTTAAACTGGTTCATGCCGGCGTTAGCAAGCAGCAGCGAAGGATCGTCGGGAACGAGGGACGAAGAAGGATAGAGCTTAAGACCGCGCTCCTCAAAGAAGTTGAGGAACTTAGAGCGGATCTCGGCCGTAGTCATTGACGGGTAGTCAGCACTCATAGAGGGAATCTCCTCGGTTTCACATCGAAACAGTTCAAACGTAACGATATTACCATCCCACCGCGCAAGTGCAAAAAAGAGGGCCGCCAAACAGCGACCCTCCAGCGAAAGTGCACGTTATTTAGAGCTGTCAAATTCTTTGAAAAACAAATGACTGCTGTAGAATTATATATAAGACTCATCCGGAAGGAGCGATCGATGAAAAGCAAGCGATTTGTCCTGAATGCACTTCTGATAGTAGCACTATTCGTGCTTTTGGCCTTCTCCTACTGGTACGCAAACCAACCAGCATTTGGCTACGCATTGTATGCAATAACGTCCGGCAATAAGACTTATTACGCTCTACGCGCAATTGACGTTCTCTATTTCTATGTAGCTGGCCCCTTATCAATCGCTTTCATTTGCAACATCAAGAAACGCTAACAAGGCCTATTTAGAATCCGAATCGTCCATGGAACCGTCGATGCCGGTTTTGGTGTCGTCCGTACTGGAATCGTCGTCCTTGGCGAAGGGGTTTTTGAAGAAGCCCGTGGCGTCGGGCTGCAGGCCCGAGAGCTTAATCCAAGGATTATCGAGCTCGGGCTTGGGCATAGCCTGGGCCTCCGGCGCAGTCTCGTTGCCGATAAGCTCAGACTCATAGATAAACGTATCGTCGCCGAGCGCATCGTAGGCAGCAACCGGATTGCCCTCGGTATCGCGATACGGCGTGCCCTTGAAAACGGCGCCGTCGTAGGCCACGAGCTGGCGACCGGTCTCGTTCTCGAAGTAGTACACGAAGATGCCCTTGAGCGCCGCGCAGAGCGGAATGGCGATGACCATGCCGATGGGACCCATAAGCGCCGAACCAATAACGAGCGCCGTCAGGCTCATGATGGGATGCACCTGCACCGAGCTCTGCATAACCTTGGGCGAAATGACGTTATCGGTGACGTTCTGAGCCACCATCGTCACGATGAGCGTCCATAACGCCAGCATCGGGCTAAACATAAAGCCGAGCACCGTGGCGATCGCAGCGCTTACCCAAGGACCGACAACCGGCACCAAGTGCATGATGCCGGTAAAGATGGCCATGAGCGCCGCATACGGATGCCCGATAATCGTAAAACCGATGAAGGCCAGGATGCCACCGCAGATGGACGTCACGACCATGCCACGCATGTAGCCGCCGACGGAGCGTGAAAGAATGGCGACCATAAAACGGTAGGAGGTTTCCTTTTCCTGCCCGAGGATGGTGCAGACCTCGTGGTGCATGCGGGGATAATCGCAGGCCAGCCAGTAGGCAAGCACCAGGCCCAGGAAGATGACGAAAAGCTGCGATGCTGTATTGGTAATGAGTGGGAACACACCACGGCCAAGCTCGGCGGCAATCTGCGAGACATACTTGGACGCCACGGTGACGAGCGACGACAGGTTGTCGTCCAAGTACTCTTTGAGCGGCGTGTTGTTGAGCGTCTTGGCATGCGAGATCATCTCGTTGAGATCGCCGCCCGCAACGCGAAGCTGCTCGGGCAGGCGGCTCAAGACTTCCATAATCTGGCCGAAGAGAATCGGCGACAGAATGCAGACGACGCCGACGAGCACGGCAACGACCACAATAAGCGCGATGAGCGAACCGATTCCGCGATTCACCCCATGATGTTCGAGCCAGTTGGTGATCGGCGACATCACAAAGGCGATGATGGAGCCAACGGCCAAAAACTCGATAACCGGCGCCAAGATACCCATGAGGTTGAAGATGACGGCAGCAATGACGATGCAGCCGACGACGGCCCAAATGCGCAGCGTCAGAAGGCGGGTATCGCGCAACGCGCGGTCAGTTTGTTGGGGGTGCTCACTCATGAACGAACCATCACTCCGTCGGGGTCAATCTTGTCCTGAATCTTCTTAAGCGTGCGGCGCAGCAGACGCGAAACTTGGACCTGGGAAATACCCAGCTTTTTGGCGATCTCAATCTGGGTCATGCCCTTCACAAAGCGCAGCTCGATCACCTCACGCTCGCGCGGCGAGAAATCGCGAATGGCTTCCTCGATCACCAGGCGGTCATCGGTAAAGTCGAGTTCATTGTCCTCGTCGGCATAGCGATCGAGAATCGAAGGCGCATCGTCGGAATCGGACGCACCAGGGGCCTCGATGGGCACCGAGGTATAGGCCGAGGACGATTCCATGGCTTCGAGCACCTCGTCGACGGTCACATCCAGGTATTCGGCGATTTCCTCAACCTTGGGCGAACGCTGCAGCTCGTTGGTGAGTTTGTCGGTTGCTTGGTTGACCTTAGCCGAGAGCTCCTGCAGACGGCGCGGAACGCGTACGCTCCAGCCCTTATCGCGGAAGTGGCGTTTGATCTCACCCAGAATGGTGGGCGTGGCAAAGGTTGTGAACTCGAGCCCGCGCTCAGGGTCAAACCGATCGATAGCCTTGAGCAAGCCCAGGTAGCCGACCTGCATGAGGTCGTCGAGCGGCTCGCCGCGGTTCTTAAATTTGTTGGCAAGAAACCTTACCAGGTTCATATGGGACATAACGAGCTGCTCGCGGGCGTCAGGATCACCGGTCTCCTTGTAGCGACGGAACAGCTCGCGGGTTTTCTCCTTGTCCCAAGCGGTCTTACCGCTCCGGGAACGTTCGGTCATATTAAATATCCGCCTTGAGGTCGAGGGATAACGTCAGGGGCGCCGTAGTCTTATCGTAGGAATCGCACACGCTTGCAAGAATGAGCTCGGCATACACCGCAGCCTGGTCATCTTCATCAACGGTGGCCTGATCGCCAAAGGTAAAAGTCATGCCAACGTGGGTCTCGTCGACGTCGAATTTGATGGTGATGTCGTCGCAGTCAACCGCGGTGCATCCAAAGATAAAGGCTTCCTCGGCAGCCATGCGAATGTCCTCGATGCGATCAACGGACATAGAGCACAAAGCGCCGACGTTGGCGGCCGTCATGCGTACCAAGCGCGCCAGACGTGGATCCCCGGCAACGGTCAGCGTGATGGGGCAGGTTGCTTCGCTACTCATCGCAGGACTCCTCAGAGGTCTCGGCAGACGTATAGGTGTAATACTGAGCCGACTTGGCCGCAGGCTTCTGAGCCGCATCTGCGCCATCGGCAACCTCGTCCTCGGCCTCGCCAATCAGGACACGCTCAGTGGGCTGCTCCGCCTCCGCGGCGGCAGCGGCGAGTTTGCGCTCGGCGTCGGCTGCAGGAGCCTTCACCTTGTTAAAGAGCTTCTGCACGGCACCGGCAGCAGAATCAGTCACACTCGACACGGCGTTGCTGGCCTCGGCCATGCTGCCCGTGACCTCGGAGATATCACGAACGACCGCCTCGACCTCAACGAGGTTGGACGTCAGGGCGTCGACGGCAGTTTTGCTCGACTTGAGCAGCGGCTCCATCTGCGCCAGCGCGGGCGTCAACTCGTCAACGGCGCCATCGAGCTTTGCCACCACGGGCTGCGCCTCGGCGATGGTGTTGTTGAGGTCGGTCACGGTCTTGTCGAGCGAATCGACAACAGTGCGGGTTTTGCGCAGGGTGAGCGCAAGCTCAACGACGGCCCACACGCCGGCAACGGCGAGCACCAGCAGGGCGATTTGAATGGGACTCATACAAGCCTCCCAAAGGAATCGAAATACAGACGTTGTTCATGGTACCCTAAAGGGAGCGGAACATGCCAAGGGCTACAACGTGGGACAAAAATATCAGCAGCTACTTCGGGGAATTCCCGCTGCGGTCGCGCTCGCTTTGCTCTACGCGCCATTCTTCCCAACCACGGCCGGCAGGCTGCCAAAACGCGCCGCGCTCCAGGCCTTCGGGCAAGTAACGCTGATCGACCCAACCTTCGGGATAATCGTGCGGATACTTGTAGACACCATACTCATCGCTACCCGGGCGATGACGGTCGCGCAGATAGCTTGGCACCTCGCGCAGACCGCTACTGTGGATATCGGCCAGTGCCGCATCAATGGACGACTCGCAGGCATTGGACTTGGGCGCCAAGCACACATAGAGCGCAGCCTGTGCTAGGTTAATGCGGCACTCGGGATAGCCAATGACCTCGGCAGACTTAAACGCGGCGTGCGCCACCAGCAGTGCCTGAGGATCGGCGTTTCCAACGTCCTCGGAAGCCTGAATCATAATACGGCGGGCAATAAACTTAGGGTCCTCCCCCGCATCGATCATGCGCGCAAGCCAGTAAATGGTGGCATCGGGGTCACTACCACGCATAGACTTGATAAACGCACTGATAATGTCGTAATGCATGTCACCGTTTTTGTCATACGAAAACCCGCGGCGAGGATTGGCTATCTTTACGTCATCGACCGTGATGGGATAACGCTCCCCCGCCGTCGGAGCCGGCGTACCCTCGGTATCGGGACGCGTCACGGCGATCTCGCTCGCCAGCTCGAGCGTCGTCAGGGCCGAGCGCGCATCGCCCGCGGCCAACGTGCAGATGGTCTTAACCGTATCCTCATCGGCCGAGAACTTGCCGTTCAAGCCCTGCGGCGCTTCGAGCGCACGCTCAATGAGCGTGGCAATATCCTCGTCCTTCAGGTGCTCAAGCTCCACCACGCGCCCGCGCGACAACAGTGCCGAGTTGACCTCAAAGTACGGGTTTTCGGTCGTGGCGCCGATCATAATGACGGTGCGGTTCTCAACAGCATGCAACAGAGCATCCTGCTGCGACTTTGAGAAACGATGGATCTCGTCAATAAATAGGATTGTCCGGCGGTCGTACGTATTCAGGCGCGTCTTGGCCTCGTCGATGACGCGACGCAGGTCCTTCACGGTACCCGTGACGGCGCTGACCTCAACAAACTCGCTCTTGGTATGGTTAGCGATGATATGCGCCAGCGTCGTCTTGCCCGTACCGGCAGGCCCGTACAGGATCACGCTCGACAGCACGTCATGTTCAATCGCCGCACGCAACCACGAACCCTTACCCACGGCCTTTTGCTGGCCCACGTACTCGTCGAGCGAATTGGGGCGCATGCGCACCGCGAGCGGCGCATTCTTAAAGGAACGCTCGCGCGTCGAGGCAGAAAAAAGGTCGTCCATAGCCATCCCGTACATCCATCTAAAACGTTGTTCCCCAACAGTATACCGAAAAGATACGAACTACCGTTCGTTAATATAGGTGCGATGTGGAAACTTTAGACCCGGAAACAGCTTGCTCGTCAGCTCACAGAAGTAGCCATCCGTCATGCTCGCGATGTAATCCACCACGGCTTGATCCTTGTCGTCCTGCCAGGCATAGGTGCGATCGTAGTAGGAAAGCTGCTGCTCAATGCGCGAAATGTGGTGCTTAAAGATGTAAGAGGACTCGTCGTCATCATTTAAATCCTGCAGGCAACGGTCGTAGAGCTTTTCGAACGCCTCGCGCAGCTCCGCCTCCGAATCGCCCTCGATGCCGCCCTTGCTGTAGATCTTTTCGTAGTTCTCGCGCTTGGCTCGACGAATCTCCTCAAACAGGTCCTCACTCATCTCGATACGCGGCTTGCCGTAGCTATGTTCCACGATATCGATGGAGGCATGCGTGAGAATCCAGCTGTTGTAGGCGCCGCCCCGGCCATCGTCAAAAGCGTCGGGCGACAGTAGGCCCGCAGCGATGGCATCCTGGCGATCGCGGCCGACGTAGGCGAGGATATCCGAGATGCGCACGACGCAGCCCTCGAGCGTCATGGGGCGCAGATGCTCAATCGCGCTATAGCCCGTGGCGATGCAGTCCTCGACCGTCTGATCGAACTGCGCAAACGACGGCATGTCCGAGAGCTCAAACACGCGCTGCTCGTATTCGCCGTTGTGGCACAGCACGCCATCGAGCGTTTGGAGCGACACGTTGCGACCATAAAGCGCATCGAGCACGCGCACCGACTGCACGTTATGGAAAAAGAAGCGGCCGGTGCGCTCGTGATAGATATCGTTGAGGAAGCGCTCGCCAGCATGGCCAAAAGGCGTGTGTCCCAGGTCGTGACCCAGACCGATCGCCTCGATCAGATCGCAGTTGAGCCCGAGGGCGCGACCGATATCGCGCGCGATGCGCGAGACGAGCTGCACGTGCAGGCCACGACGAGACAGATCATCGTTGCTGCGAAAGCTAAAAACCTGGGTTTTGCCTGCATAACGGGTGTATGCCGGCAAATGAAGAATCTTTTCGGTATCGCGCATAAACGCCGGGCGCATAAGCGTGCCTTTGTCCGCGGCCCGGTCGATGCGACGAACGACCTGATCGTCGTTGCAACGATGCGGATTGACAAAACCCGAAGCACGATCAGCGGCAATGCGCTCGATGAGCTCGGGCGACAACGCCGAGGGAATACGGTCCATGCGCGCCTTGATGGCGGCCATTTCTTGATTAGTTGCCATGGCATGCTCCTTAAGAAGGATGCGCAATCGGTTACAGCGTGCAGCCCACGACCTCGATTATGGCAAATATCGGCACCAAAAACGGCAGCAATGGCAGGGAGCGCGATTTTGTGATGAGGCAGGAGAGGGCGAGGACCAGGAGCGCGGCGGCAAATGCCACGATGCCACCCATGGGATCGAAGGTGCAAAGCGCGAAGAGCGCCTTGACGTCTCCCATGCCTATGCCTGGGGTTTGGCGAAGGCGACGCCAGAGCGATTCAGTCAGCACGAGAACCAGGTACACGATGACGGCAAGACCCGCGTGGTCAAGTGCTGTGTTCAAACCGAGGTCGAGCCAAACGCCCGCTAACGCCGCCACGGCACAAGCCCCGGCAAGCGCATTCGGAAACCGCCGCTCGCGCGCATCGATGATGGCGCCAGCGATGGCGCACAGCCAAAACGGGATATAGACCATCGAGTACCTCCTAGAGCTGCATCGCAAAAGCAAAAACCACCGCAAAGGGCCTGTCCCCTTTTGGTGGTTTTGGTGGTGGTTATTTGGCGCCTTGCATGACCTCGTCGAGGGTGACGTTGACGGCATGCTGGGTAGGAACCCAGTCAACCTTTAGGAACAGAGCGGCCACCGTGATAGGGATATAACTGAACATGAAGATCGGGAAAGTGAACAGGTTAGTCACCAGGCGCCACTTTTGCGCACAGTGAATGTGCTTGTACTCAAAGATGGTCGTGAGCAGCGCCAGAATAAAGAATGTCTGGTACATCATCGCGAACGTCATGATGAGCGACGCGGCGCATGCCTGCATCTCGACCTCGGTAGCCAAAAAGCCGTGCGAGAGTCCACCCACGATGAGGAAGGTCGCGTTGGCGAGCATGGAGATCAGGGACAGCAGCATGCCCGGAGCGATGGTCATAAACATGTCATAGGCGGCAAAGCGATGATAGCGGAACGTCGATTTGACAAGATGCTTGCCATAGGTAAAAAAGACCTGGTAGAAGCCCTTGGTCCAGCGCATGCGCTGCTTCCAAGACGCCTTAAACGTCACCGGCTGCTCGTCAAAGAACTCCGCCGGCGCATAACCGATGCGGATGCCGTGAATGGCGCAGAACGTGGTGAACTGGATGTCCTCGGTCAGCGTATGGAACTGCCAACCGTGCATGCCCTCGATCACGCTCGCCGAGATAAGGTAACCCGAACCCGAGACGGCGCAAGACGTCTTGCAGATATTGCGCGCGTTGTTGAGAAAGCGCGCCTCACGCAGATACCAGGTGGCATTAGCCGCCGAGATCCACGAGCTGCCAAAGTTCTTGGAGTTACGATAGCTCGTGACCACATGGAAGCCCTGGTCAAAAGCATCATTCATCTTGGAGACGTAATCGCGGGAGATGACGTTGTCGGCATCGAAGATAAAGTAGCCCTCGAAGGTGTCGGGATACTCGTTGAGAATACGGTCGAAACCAAAGTCCATGACCCAGCTCTTACCCTTGCGGGCCAGATCGTTACGCTCGTAGACAATGGCACCGGCCTCGCGCGCGAGCTGCGCGGTGTTGTCGGTACAGGCGTCGGCAACGACAAAGACCTCAATAAGCTCGGACGGATAGTCCTGGTCCTTGATGGAGCGCACGAGATTGGCGATTACGGCCTCCTCGTTGTGCGCCGCGATAAAGAAGGCGTAACGATGGAGCTTTTTGGCCTTGGGAGGTGCGACCTCACCGCGCAGGGCGCCGATGACAAAGAAGACCACCTGGTACAGAAAGCAGACCGTGAGCAACGTGACCACAATCTGGTTGAAGATCACGATGGGCGTGTTGGTTTGTAAAAAGGCGAGCATGCAGGCTCCCGAGAACGCGTTACGTAAACAACCGTATATCTTACCGCAGGCTAGGGGCGTTCAAGAAACCACCTAATACTGGCTAGGCTTCGAGCAGACCAAGTTGAGGAACGATATCGTAACCGGCTTCGGTGCGGCCAAGCGAGCGCGGGGCCAAATCGTCCAAGACGGCGGCAAGATCCCACGGCAGCTCGTCGCGGCACTCGATGCGCTCGCCCGTCACGGGATGATCGAACGCCACGCGCCACGAATGCAGGAATTGCCTGGTCAGGCCCTGATCGGCGCGCGCATCGCACTTGCCGTAGAGCGGATCGCCCACGCAGGCGTGATTGATATGGCGCATATGCACGCGAATCTGATGCGTGCGACCGGTAAACAGATGGCACTCGACGAGCGTATAGCCATCGTCAAAACGAGTGGAATCAAAGCGCTCGAGGACCCTGAAGGTTGTAATAGCCTGGCGCGCGAAAGGATCGTCCGAAACAGCCATCTTGACGCGGTCACGCGTAGAACGGGCGATACCGGTGTTGATGGTGCCCTCATCCATAGCGATATGACCGTGAACGAGTGTGATATAGCGACGATCGAGCGTGCGCGTACGGATAAGGTTTTGGAGTGCGCGCTGGGTGTCGTCGTCTTTTGCCGCGAGCATAAGGCCGGAGGTATCGCGGTCCAGGCGATGCACGATGCCCGGGCGGTCCTCGCCCTGCACGGTGCCCAGATGGTCGATACCGCAGTGATAGACCAGGGCATTGGCAAGCGTGCCGCTCTCATGGCCATGGGCAGGATGGCATACCAGGCCACGCTGCTTGGAGAGCACGATGAGATAGTCGTCCTCATAGCGAATGTCGAGCGGAATGGCCTCGGGAATCACGTCGGTTGGATCGTGCGGCTCGGGAAGATCGACCGAAATACGATCGCCGGCATGCACGGCGTACTTTTTGGACAGGCAGGTCTCGCCATTGACGGCAACGGCGCCGCCCTCGATCAGATGCGCGCAGGCAGAGCGCGTGGGGCAGCCATCGTTGGCGCCCAGATAGGCATCAAGACGCTGACCAGCGGTATCGTCGGCAACAAGAATATGGATGTCGGCCATTAGCGCTCGTTCCTTTCGCGAATCTTGCGGGAACGCTCCCCACGCTGTTTAGCCTTGCGCTTGGCGCGGGCCTCGTCACGGGCGTTGAGCTCGGCGGTCGCATCGACTTCGCGGGTCGCAGGGCTCAAGAACATGTAGCCAAAGAGGGCAAGCACGACGCCCACGGTAATGCCGATATCGGCCACATTAAAGACAGGAAAGTCGATGAAGGTGGTGGCAATAAAATCGGTCACGAAGCCAAAGGCCAGACGGTCGATAGCGTTGCCGATGGCACCGCCCGCAACCATAGCCATGCCCACGACCTCCAGACGAGCGAGCTGGGGCGCACGAACCAGGTATACGACTATAGAGATAACGACCGCCAACGCCAGCACGGCAAACGCAACGCCATACCCCTCGCCCATGCTAAAGGCAGCACCGACATTGCGGACAAACAGAAAGTCGATCAAGCCGGGGATAACAGTCACATGCAGAGCATCGCCCACGGCACGAACCGCAAGCTTGGTCAGCTGGTCAAGAAACAGTACAGCCAACGCCACCCCACCAGCAACACCCAACCGCCAACGCAAAGGCGGCGTCATATCCCCAGTACGGCCCAAATCAATCCCCTACCCTCAAGAACTTGAATTTCGCTTAATGCAAGTAATCATCTTATAGTGTCCAGCCATAAAAACGTCGCGCATTTGGCAACGACAGCGAAAACCCGCCAGAACAAATAGCTTTAGCATCAGCAAAGACAACGCCCTAGGTAGAGCATAAGTCAGCGAGCGGATCGCATTTGAGGCAAGGTGACGTGAAATGAAAGGGCGCTGACCTTTCGGTCGCGCCCTTGAAATTGAACGTCAGATTGCCCAAATGCGGCCCGCGCAGCGTCGAGCCGTTACGCGGTTTGGTAAAACCGCGTAACTACAAAGCATTGGCACAACGCTCGCAGATGTGAGCGTGGCCGTTGTACTCGCCGACGGTGGTGCGGTAGTTCCAGCAACGGTCGCAGCACTTGCCCTCGGCAGCCTCGATGGCAACGGAGAGCTCCTCACCCTGGGTCAGCTCAACATCGGAGACGATGTAGAACTCGGCCAGGTCGACGGCCTTGTCACCGGTCAGCAGCGCGTACATCTCGGCGGGAACGACCGCCTTGACGCGGACCTGCTGGCTCTTGGTGAAGGTACCGGCGGAGCGGGCATCCTCAAGGGCCTTGGTCACAGCGCTACGGAGCTCGAGCGAGGCCTCGAGCACGCCCTCAAACTCATTGGCCTCGTCGACCGTGATGGGCGACTTGTACCAATCGAGGAGCGCAGCGTACTTCTGGTGATCGACGCAGCCGGCGGGCGCATAGGCCATGGCCTCGTCCACCGTATAGGACAGGATCGGCTGCAGGTCGCGCATGAGCATCGAGAAGAGCTCAGCCAGCACGGTCTGGGCGCTGCGGCGCTCGAGCGAGCCGGGCTTGTCGCAGTACAGACGGTCCTTCAGGGCGTCGAGGTACACGTTGGAAAGCTCGGTGACCACGAAGTCGTAAAGCGCACGGTAGGCGCGCGGGAACTCGTAGCTGGCATAGGCGTCGTCGACCTCGGCCTGGACCTGGGTCAAACGGGCAACCATGAGCTTGTCGAGCGGCAGCAGGTCGGCAAAGGCGACGCCGTCGGTCTCGGGCTCAAACTGGCCCTCGAGCTCGGAAAGCAGGAAGCGCAGCGTGTTGCGGAAACGACGGTAGGCATCGGACGTACGAGCGAGAATCTCGTGGTCGATGGACACGTCGGAGCTGGTGTCGACGGAGGCAACCCACAGGCGGATGATGTCGGCGCCCATCTCGTCGCAGACCTTGTTGGGGTCGATGACGTTGCCGAGCGACTTGGACATCTTGCGGCCCTGGCCATCGAGGGTGAAGCCCTGCGAGACGACCGCCTTGTACGGAGCGTGTCCATTGGCACCCACCGAGGTGAGCAGCGAGCTCTGGAACCAACCGCGGTGCTGGTCGGAGCCCTCGAGGTACACGTCCGCCGGATACTCCAGCTCGGGACGGTACTCGCAGACGGCCTTCCAGGACACGCCAGAATCCCACCACACGTCAAGGATGTCCTTATCGGCCTTGAGGTGATGACCGCCGCACTTGGGGCAGACGCAGGCATCGCCCAGGTAGCTCTCGGGAGCGTCAGTGAACCAGGCGTCGGAGCCCTTCTCGTGGAAGAGCTTGATGACGGCGTCGAGCGTGGCGTCGTTCATGACCTTCTCGCCGCAGTCGGCGCAGGTGTAGCTGGGGATAGGCACGCCCCAGTTGCGCTGGCGGCTGATGCACCAGTCGGGACGCTGCTCGACCATGGCGCCGATACGGTTGGCGGCGTGGGCCGGATACCACTTGACGTTCTCGCGGACCTCCTTGCCAGCCTGCTCGCGCAGACCGGTCTTGTCCATCGAGACAAACCACTGATCGGTAGCGCGGAAGAGCACCGGGTGCTTGCAGCGCCAGCAGTGCGGATAGCTGTGCGCGATCTTCTTCTCGAGGACCAGGGTACCGCGCTCGCGCAAGAACTCGATGATGTGCGGGTTGGCCTCGTCGGTATCCATACCGCTGAAGGGGCCACCGGTGCCAAACTCCTCGCCGGTGTAGAACTTGCCGTCATCATCGACCGGCATGCAGATGTCGGTGATGCCCTCCTTGAGACAGGCGAAATAGTCGTCGACGCCGTGGCCGGGCGAGTTGTGGACGATACCGGTACCGTCATCGACACCGACATAATCGGCCAACAGCGCCACGCCCTCGACACCGTCGAAGATCGGCTGCTTGTAGTGGATGTGATGGAAGGTCTCGGCGGGAACCACGTAAGGCTTGCCGTCGACCATGACCGGGGTGTACTCCCAGCCAAACTCCTCGCAGCACTTGGGAGCCAGGTCCTCGAGCATGACCTCGGCGCGACCATCGTGCTCGACGGCGACGTAAGCGGCGCCGGGCTTGAGGGAGACAGCCTGGTCGGAGGGGATGGTCCACGGCGTGGTCGTCCAGATGATGAAGTCGACCGGGCCGTCGAAGTTCTCGAGGCCGGCGGGCTTGGAGGTCATCTCGAAGCGCACGAAAATGGAGGGGCTCGTCTCGTCGGAGTACTCGATCTCGGCCTCGGCAAGAGCGGTGTGGCAGTGCTTGCACCAGTGAACCGGCTTGTGGCCGCGATAGATCATGCCCTTGTCGAACATGGCCTTGAAGACCTCGATGTCGGCGGCGTCATGCTGGTGATAGAGCGTCAGGTAGGGGTTGTCCCAGTCACCGAGCACGCCCAGACGACGGAAACCGGCCTTCTGCAGCTCGATGTTCTCGACGGCGAACTCGTTGCAGAGCTCGCGGATCTTAGCCGTGGAGGTCTGGTTGAACTTCTCGGTGCCGAGCTTCTCCTCGACCTTGTGCTCGATCGGCTGGCCATGGCAGTCCCAACCGGGGACGTAGGGAACCTCATAGCCCTGCATCATCCAGTAGCGGTTGATCATGTCCTTGGAGATCTTGTTCATGGCGTGGCCGATGTGGATCGGACCGTTGGCGTACGGAGGGCCGTCGTGCAGCACGAACTTCTTGTGACCCTCGTTCTTCTTTAGAACCTGCTCGTAGACCTTGTTGTCCTGCCAGTCCTTGAGTCGCTTGGGCTCGGACTTGGAAAGACCGGCACGCATGGGAAAACCGGTTTTGGGCAGATTCATCGTCTGCTTGTACTCGTTTGCCACGGTACCCCTTTCATGTCGTGGGCGCGCACGCCCGTTGGGCACCAAAAAAGCGCCCGTCCCTGCAAGCTGGGACGAAGCGCCACAAATCGGGCTGCGCGCCCGCAAAAGCTCTTCGCTTAACCACCCAGCTTAGATGCCCTCGCCCGCATTACAGCGCGCTCGCATCCGTTACTCGGCTGGCCTGTATCGACGACCATCTCGGCGATGTCTACTAAGACGTGCCTGTACGGCGCGTCCGTTGGGACCGCAGCTCCGGGGTGATTTTCATCGGTCGCATGCACGGGTTCTCAGCGCTCCCCGCTCTCTGTGGCATGCGGACGGCCGACTACTCGTCCCCATCAACGCTTATGCGCTGTATGGTAGCACGGTCAACGTCGGCGAAAAACCCTCAACATCGGTTTCATACTTTAGAAATTTCTCGCGGTCGCAAGCACTCACTTGGAGCAAAATACCTGAAAGCACTTTATCTAACGAAAGAAGGCTGCTATGCGCACGATTGGAATGAGCGACTACACCGTCGGCGAGGACTGCTTTGACGAGCTGCCCGGCGCACTGGACGAGTACGGAGCGACCAAGGTCGCGATTATCGGTGGCAAACGAGCACTGGCAGCGGCGCTTCCCGGTATCGAAGCGGCGCTGGAGGGCACCGACGTCGAGATTCTGGAGACGCGCGTCTACGGCACCAACAGCACACGCGCCAATATCGCCAAGGTCGTAAACTCCCCCGCCTGCCAGAAAGCCGACGTGCTCATTGCTTGTGGCGGCGGCAAAGCGCTCGATACCGTCAAGACAGCGGCCATCGAGCTCAAGAAAATCGTCTTTACCGTGCCGACGATCTGCTCCAACTGCTCAGCCGCAACCGCCATTGCCGTTGTCTACAATGACGACGGCTCGCTCGAGGGCTATTCATACCCCAACCGACCGGCACACATCTTCATCAACCCCAGGATCATCGCCGAGGCTCCGGCGGAGTACTTCTGGGCCGGAGTGGGCGATGCCCTGTCCAAGCAGCCCGAGGTCGAGTACGCCACGAGCGCCGGCAACCTGGAGCACACCGCCGGTCTTGGCCTGGCGCTCGCCCACACCTGCTCCGAGCCGCTGTTTACCTACGGCGTTCAGGGTCTTGGGGACGTGCGTCAGAATCTGTCGACCGAAGCCGTCAAGCAGATCGCGCTCGACATCGTGGTCAACACGGGCTACGTCTCGAACCTGACCAACCAGAACGATTACTACTACAACTCGAGCGTGGCGCATGCGTTCTACAACGCCACCTGCAGCATTCCGCGTGAGGGCTCCTACCTGCACGGCGAGGTCGTAAGCCTAGGCGTGCTCGTGCTGTTTGCCTATACGGGCGATACCGAGAACCTTGAGCGCTACGCCGCCTTTAACAAGCAGATGGGGCTGCCCGTGACGCTTGAGCAGGTCGGGCTTTCCGAGGCCGACATCCCTGCCCTGTGCGAGTACGCGCACGCCACCAACGAGTGGAAGCAGGGAAACCCCGAGCCCTTCACCGACGAAAAGTTCGCCGCCGCCATCAAGGCTGCCAACACCTACGGCCACACGCTCTAGGACTGGCCCAAAACCACCACAAGGGGGACAGTCACCTTTGTGGTGGTTTTTTATTGCTCCAGCATACTCGGGTCGAATTCACTTGCTGGGATCATACGGTACCCATTGCGCAGGAGCAGATCGACGAAAACGCCGTTGCCCGCTGTGAGGGTGCCGCTGAATGTTCCATCGTAGATGCGGCCGGCACCGCACGAGGGGCTGCGATCCTGAAGAATGCACGCGGCGATCTCGGACGGGCCACCCGCCTGCTCACACATATCGAGTGCGCGCTGGGCGCCCAGGCGAAACTCGCGATCGACTGAGGTGCCCTCGCAGGTACGGACCTCGCCGTTCACAATCTCGGACGGCTTACGCGGTGTGGGCAGGCCGCCAAAGACCTCGGGGCATACGAGGAGCACCTCGGTCCCCGTACGCTCGCAAGCCTCGACCAACGCGCGATGGTAATTATCGAGCCCGTTATACTTGCAACTCTCGCCCATCAAGCAGGCACTCACCACGATCTTCATTTCCATCCCTCTCAAGCAAAACGCCCCATTTGAGAAAGCTGCTCAAATGGGGCGTCGGCGTTTACTGGCTCGGCCGCGGCTTTACTGCTGCTTTGGCATCAGCGGATTCTCGCGCGTGAGGAGATTCATGAACTCCTCGCCCGTAATGGTCTCCTTCTTGTACAGATAACGAGCCAGCTCATGGAGCTTGAACTTGTTCTCCTTCAGAATCTGCAGGGCGCGATCGTGCGCGTCCTCGATTAGCTTGGCAACGATCGCGTCCACGCGCTCGGCAGTACCGGGGGCGCAGGTGAGCGACGTGTCCTGGTTGAGGTACGCGTTCTGAACGGTGCCGAGCGCCATCATGCCAAACTCGTCAGACATACCAAAGCGCGTCACCATGTTACGGGCGAGCTTGGTGGCCTGCTCGATGTCGTTGGCGGCGCCGGTCGTCATCTCGCCAAAGATGAGCTCCTCGGCCGCGCGACCACCGCAGTAGACGGCGAGCTTGTCCAAGACCTCCTGGCGCGTGGTCAGGAAGCGCTCGTCCTCCTCGACCTGCATGGTGTAGCCCAGAGCACCGCTCGTGCGCGGCACGATGGTAATCTTGGTGACCGGCGCGGAGCCCTTCTGGCGGGCAGCAACGATGGCGTGGCCGATCTCGTGGTAGGAAACGACCTGTTTCTCATGGTCGGACAGCACCGTGGACTTACGCTGCTGACCGGCGATGACGACTTCCACCGACTCCTCAAAGTCGTCCTGCGTGGCGCGCTTGCGACCCTCGCGGACGGCGCGAAGGGCGCCCTCGTTGATGATGTTGGCCAGGTCGGCGCCCGAGGCACCGGGCGTGGCGCGGGCAATCGCGGTCAGATCGATCGGTGGCTCGGTCTTCACGCTCTTGGCATGCAGCTCAAGAATGTTCTTGCGGCCGGTCAGGTCGGGCAGCTCAACGGGAATACGGCGGTCAAAACGACCGGGGCGCAGCAGGGCCGGGTCAAGGCTGTCGGGGCGGTTGGTGGCAGCGAGGACGACAATACCCTTATGGTTGTCGAAGCCGTCCATCTCGGTCAGCAGCTGGTTGAGCGTCTGCTCACGCTCGTCGTTGCCGCTAAATCCGCCGCCATCGCGCTTCTTACCGATGGTATCGATCTCGTCGATAAAGACGATGCACGGGGCCTTTTCCTTGGCTTGCTTAAACAGGTCACGTACCTTAGCGGCGCCACGGCCA
Organism: uncultured Collinsella sp.; assembly: GCA_934655965.1. Taxonomy (GTDB): domain Bacteria; phylum Actinomycetota; class Coriobacteriia; order Coriobacteriales; family Coriobacteriaceae; genus Collinsella. Next base: position 21,641 of record CAKUHK010000010.1, on the reverse strand, counting down.
ACGAACATCTCAACGAACTCGGAGCCCGAAATGCTAAAGAACGGAACGCCCGCCTCGCCGGCAACAGCTTTGGCGAGCAGGGTCTTACCGGTACCCGGAGGGCCAACGAGCAGGGCACCGCGCGGCAGCTTGGCGCCGATCTCCTCGTAGCGCTGCGGCTTCTCCAGAAAGTCGACGACCTCCTTGAGGGACTCCTTGGCCTCTTCCTGGCCGGCGACGTCCTTAAAGGTCACGCCCACATCCTTGGAGGCGATCACGCGTGCGCCGGACTTGCCCAGTCCGCCGCCGCCAAAACCGCCGCCGCCAAAGTTCATCGACGGGCCGTCATCGCCCATGGCCTTCTTCATGCGGCGGTTGAGCCACCAGCCGATGAGGAAGAAGATCGCCATGGGAAGAATGAGCGTGAGCAGGTAGTAGGTCATCAGACCCGAGTTTTTATCGGGAACGACCGACTCCAGCGAAGCACCAGATTCAAGCACGCGATCGGTAAAGCCAGCATCATTCGGCACACCGGTCGTCTTGTAGGCGATGTTCTCGTCCTCGCCCTTCTTGGTGTAATAAATCGTGTAATCGTCCGTGTTGTACTCGACCTTGTCGACGCTCTTTTTATCGAGCGCTTTGACAAACGTCGAGTAATCGGTCTTCGTAATCTGCTGCGTGTGACCGATGTTAGGGAACAGAACGGTCGAGAGCACGAGGTAGACGACGAAGGCGATGAGCACGTAGAGGATCATATTCCGTCTACGCTTGTTGTCATCCATCTCCATCTGCTTGAACTCCATCTATTGGGGTTGATAATGATGTTTAAAATACCCAACCCGGACGGCTATAAACCGATATTCATCACGAAAGGATAGATATGGCATCGCTGGAAGTCGGAAAGGTTCAAATCTATACGGGCGACGGCAAGGGCAAGACGACGGCCGCGTTGGGGCTCGCGCTGCGCGCGACGGGCTATGGGCTCAACGTGCTTATGCTGCAGTTTTCCAAAAAGCTGCACTGCGCCGAACACGATGCCGCTCCCCGCTTGGGGCTGCGTATTGTGCAAGCTGACCGCGACACGCCCGAGGCCTGCGCCGCGCAGATTATGGAGCTGGCACGCGAGCAAATTGCGCAGGTCGACGTCCTGATCCTAGATGAACTAGGGGAAGCCATGCGCCGAGGCTTTGTGACGCGCGAGGATGTCGAGGGGTTAATCGCGATGAAGCCGGCCACCACAGAGCTCGTGCTCACCGGCCGCGGCCTGCTTCCCCTCGCCGACCTCGCCGACCTAGTAACCGAAATGCGCCCCGTCAAGCACTACTTCGACGAAGGCCTCCTAGCCCGCCAAGGCATCGAGTACTAATTGATCCGCGGGGGACGCAGAAAGAAGTTGCGGTGGAATAGTTCTTGTTTGGCGGCCCACAAGGGCTTTTCAGGAACTATTTCACCGCAACTTAGCAGGGGTACCTGACGGGGGCGCTAGGCGGTGGCGCGGCCTAGCCAGTTGCCGCTGTGATGGTAGATGGTGAACATCGTTGCGGTGATGAGCCAGGTTACGGGGTAGACCAGCAGTAGATGCTCGAGCGACGGATCGAACGGCATAATCGCAAACACCCAGATCACCCTGAGGACGACCGTGCCAAAGATGGTAAGCATCATGGGCTGCAAACTCACGCCGGCTCCGCGAATGGAGCCCGACGCGTTCTCGATAATCGAGAAGATCGCGTAGAACGGTGCGATGAAATGAATGATGGTCGTGGTGTAACCCGAAATCGCGGCATCATCGATAAACAGGCGCGATAACGGCCCCGAGAACACCATCAACACGGCAGAGAGACCACCGATCAGCACAAACGACAGCACAAGCGACGTGTGGTAGCCCTTGCGCATGCGCTCGTAATTGCGCGCGCCAAAGTTCTGCGCCGAGAAGGTGGTGATCGACACACCGAGCGCCTCGGTCACCATCCAGATAATGCCGTCCAGGCGCCCAGATAGTCCCCAAGCAGTCGTGACGTCGGCGCCAAACGAATTCACCGACACCTGGATCAGCACGTTCGAGATCGAATAGGCAGCCGATTGAAAACCCAGCGGCAGGCCGCACGAGATCATGCTTTTGCAAATACCGCGATCGATACCGAGCTTAGAGAGCGAAAAGCGCCATGCACCCGGTGCGCGCATCATGCGAATCACAATCATCGTGGCGTTGGAGCAAATGGTCAGCGCCACCGCGATGCCGCAACCCAGAGCTTCCATATGCAGCACGGCGACAAAGATGATATCGAGGACCACGTTTACGAGGCAGCCCGAGGCAATGATCACAGCAGGGCCACGCGTATCGCCCACGGCACGCAGCAGCGCGGTTCCCATATTGAGCAGCAGCGCCGCAAACATAGCGGCAAAATAACAGCGTGCATAGGCTACGCCCTCGGCAAGAAGCTCGTGCGGCGTGTTCATCAGCACGAGCATCGGCTCGACAAACACCATACCGAGGATGGAAACGACGATACCGCCCACCAGGGCGAGCGTCATGGCCGTATGGACCGAACGGCTCAGGCGCTCGTCATCGTGCTGGCCAAAAAACTGACCCGTGATAACGGCGCAGCCGGCGCCCACACCGACGCAAAAGCCAATGCAGAGCTCCGTGAGCACCATCGTGGCCTGAATGCCACCCAGCGCGAGCTTACCGCCAAATTGGCCGACGATATAGGTACCGATAAGCGTGTAAGCCTGCTGAAAAAACGAACTGAAAAAGATGGGGACGCACAGCGAAAGCAGCTGCTGCCAAATGACACCCTGCGTAACATCGATAGCCGTAGATTTCTTAGCCACACGCCCTCCCCACAAGTGCACGTTAAACAACAGAACAGCAATTTAAAGCCAAAACTATACCCAGCTTAGCACCGACCGCAGGCAATAGAAACACCCCGGCGGCAAAGCACTGATACAGCCAACTAGTGATACAGCCCGGGCTGGTAGTGGTACTCGTTGCTCACGTGCGGGCACAGCTGCCAAAAGGCGACGGCACTCGCCGCGGCCACGTTGAGCGAATCGACCCCATGTGCCATCGGAATGCGCACGGCGCGGTCGCAGCCCGCGATAGTCTTGGCACCCAGGCCAGCACCCTCGGTACCCATAAAGATCGCCAAGCGCGGAATATCTTGCAGTGCAGGATCGTCCAGCGACACCGAATCGTCCGTCAGCGCCATGGCAGCACAGGAAAAGCCCGCATCGTGCAGCGCCGCCAGACCATCGTGCGGCCATACGCGTGCCTCACTGCCAATACGCGTCCACGGCACCTGGAACACCGTGCCCATGCTCACGCGGGCCGAACGGCGGTACAACGGATCGCAACAGGTGGGACTGACTAAAATGCCATCAACGTTCAGCGCGGCAGCAGAGCGGAAAATCGCACCCACGTTGGTATGGTCGACAATGCCCTCAAGCACGCACACGCGCACCGGGCGCTCCCCCGCCGCCTCAACGACGCCGTCCAAAAACTCCGCAACCGGAATCTGGCGCGGACGACGGAATGCTGCGAGCGCACCGCGCGTCACATTAAAGCCCGTCAGCTGCTCCATGAGCTCCATCGAGGCTACAAAAACAGGAACCGGACCAACGCCTTCGCGCACGGCCAGACGATCGAACAGCGGCATCATCTGGTCGAGCCAGCGCTCACCCAAAAGAAAGCTCACCGGCTCGTATCCAGCGCGCACCGCACGCTCGATAACCTTGGCGCTCTCGGCGATAAAGATGCCCTTCTGCGGCTCCAGCACACAACGCAGTTCGCGCTCGGTCAGTCGCACGTAGGCATCGAGCCGCTCGTCCTCGAGCGAATCGATCCGCAGCACCTCAACGGCATCAGTCATAGCAGCCAGCCCGCACCTTTCTTTACAGCACCTATACAAATATCGGGGCAACGCCATGCGCCGCCCCGCCACTCATTCCAACCCGATAATACCGAAGGGATAATCGGTTTTACGCCTCGATGCGATGATACGTGACGAACTCATAATCGACACCTTCGTCGCCTTCGCCCGCAGCAATCGTCGCGACCTCGCTAGCCTGCACAATCTCCCACGCGGGGTCGGCATCCAGGTCGGGAAAATACGTGTCCACGGGATGCACGCAGTGGTTATGCGTGACCTCGGCCTCGACGCAATACGGCAAAAACTGCCGATAGACATCGCCGCCACCGAGCACCCATGCAACGGGCTCATCGGCAACCGCGGCGAGCGCCTCGTCAACGCTATGTACCACGTCGACGCCCTCGGGCGTAAAGCCCTCGTCGCGAGTGAGCACGATATTGCGACGGTTCTTGAGCGGGCGCCCACCGGGAAAACTCAGCAGCGTCTTGCGCCCCATAATGACCGGGCAGCCTTTGGTGCACGCCACAAAATGGCGCATGTCGGCGCGATTGGACACCACCATGTCGCCCTCGCACCCAATGCCCCAGTCGTCACACACGGCAACGATGGCAGAAAGCTTACACGTCATGCCCGTCACCTACACAGCAATGGGAATGTTTTTGACCTGCGGACCGTGCTCGTAATCCTCAACGATCAGATCGTCGGTCGTAAACGCGTAGAAGTCGTGCACGTCGGGATTGAGCGAGACCTTAGGCGCCGCAAACTGCGGACGCTCGATAAGCTCGCGGACGATATCGACATGGCGGTCGTAAATGTGAGCATCGGCAATCACATGCAGCAGCTCGCCGGGAATCATATCGACCGACTGCGCGACCATCATCAGCAAAATGGCGTACTGGCACACATTCCAGTTGTTCGCGGCCAAAATGTCCTGGCTGCGCTGGTTAAGAATCATGTTGAGCGTCGGCTTGTCGTCCTGCGGGCGCTGCGTCACGTTATAGGTCACGCTATAGGCGCACGGATACAGGTGCATCTCGGACAGATCGCTAAACACGTACGTATTGGTCATGATGCGGCGACTGTACGGCGTATGTTTGAGATCGTACAGCACGCGGTCCATCTGATCGAAGTCGCCCTCGGTATAATGACTCTTCTGGCCAATCTGATACCCGTAGGCCTTACCGATCGAACCGGTCTCGTCGGCCCACTCGTCCCAAATATGGCTGTTGAGCTCATGCACGTTATTGGACTTCTTTTGATAGATCCACAGGATCTCGTCCATGGCGGACTTAAGCGCCGTACGACGTAGGGTGAGCGCGGGGAACTCCTCGCGCAGGTCATAGCGCGCCGTGACGCCAAAGTTTTTAATGGTATAGGCAGGGGTACCGTCCTCCCACACCGGACGGACCTTTTGGCCCTCGGTCGTGGTGCCATGGTCCAAGATATCGCGGCACATGGTTACAAACTGCTGATCAGCTTTGCTCATTGACCCTCCTGTCAGTCGCCTATAAGCGAGATTTATTGTAGCCCAGGCGTGCTCGACCCCACAGCCCTAACATAAGCCGCCATTTTCTGACATATGCCAAAAATACCTTGTGTCCATCGATTAACGAGTTATCCTATTGTTGACATATGTCAGATAAGGAGTGTGCATGGCAGGAAGACGCGAAAAACTTCGCCGCGTCGGGATCATTCCCGAATACCGCGGCTTTACCCCCGACGGCCTAGCCAGCGGAGACGCCATCGACATGACCGTCGACGAGCTCGAGGTGCTGCGCCTGTGCGACCTGGAAGGCCTCAACCAGGAGGCGGTCGCCCAGCAGATGGGCATCGCCCGCGCCACCGTGGCGGCCATTTGCAGTCGCGCACATCGTAAGGTGGCAAACGCACTGATTAACGGGCGGGCACTCGTCATAGAGGGCGGCAATATCGCGTACTCCCCCATCACCACAACGACGGCCGCATGGCCAGCAAGGGAGGTCGACACCATGAGGGTGGCAACGACGTACGATAACGGCAACATCTTTATGCACTTTGGCCGCAGCGAGCAATTTAAGATCTACGACATCCAGGATGGCAAGGTGCTCAACGAGCAGGTCGTGGGCACCGGCGGCACCGGCCACGGCGCCCTTGCGGGCCTGCTTGCCAACGGCGGCGTCGACACGCTCATCTGCGGAGGCATCGGCGGCGGCGCCATCAACGCGCTCGCCCAGGCCGGCATCACCGTCTATGCCGGCGCCCAGGGAAGCTGCGATGCGTGCGTCGAGGCGCTCATCGCCGGCACGCTCGTGCAGAACGACGAGGCCACGTGTGGATGCCATGGTCACGACCACGAGCATGGTGAGTCCTGCGGCTGCCACGGTCACCACGACCACGAGGGTCACGAGGGCTGCGGTTGCCACTAACGGACGGTACCGCGAGCCCGGGGCGCATCGCCACACGGAGCCCGACAATCAAACCTCAAAACAAAGGCCACCCGGAAACTTCCGAGTGGCCTTTGCCATATCAAGCTGCAATTACAGCCCTATTTCTTATTGCGCATCTGCGCTTCCATCTGGCGCAGCAGCTCCATATCAGACTTGGGGCCGCCCGTTCCCAGGCCACCCAGACCGCCCATGCCGCCCAGACCCATGGCATCCAGGCCGGGAATATTGGGCATACGCATCTTCTTGCCCTTCTTACCCTTTTTACCCTTCTTGCCGCCGGCCTGCGCCTGATTGGCCATCGTGCGCATGCGGCCCATCATCTTGTTCATCTCGCCCCACTGCTTCATAAGGCTGTTGACCTCGGTAGGGGTCACGCCGGCGCCCTTGGCAATGCGGGCGCGACGCTGGCCGTTGATGATGGAGGGACGCAGGCGCTCTTCCTTGGTCATCGACATGATGATGGCCTCGTTCTTATCGAAGATGCCCTCGTCCAGGTTGCCGCCCATCTGGTTGAGCGCACGCTGGCCGCCGGGAAGCATGCCCAGGATGCCCTTCATGCCGCCCATCTTCTTGACGGCCTTCATCTGGTCGAGCATATCGTTCATGGTAAAGCCCTCGCGCAGCATGCGCTCGGCAGCCTCGAGCTGCTCGGCGTCGGCTGCCTCCTGGGCCTTCTCGATGATGCCGACGACGTCGCCCATGCCCAGAATGCGCTTGGCCATACGGTCGGGATAGAACGGTTCCAACGAATCGGGCTTCTCGCCCATGCTCACAAACTTGATGGGCTTGCCGGTCACCTGGCGCACGGAAAGTGCGCCGCCGCCACGGGCGTCGCCGTCGAGCTTGGAGATGATCACGCCGTCAAAGTCGGTACGCTCGGCAAAGGTCGACACGACGTTGACGATATCCTGGCCAGTCATGGCATCGACGACCATCAGCACCTGGTCGGGCTTGACGGCCTTCTTGATGTCAACGGCCTCCTGCATCATCTGCTCGTCGATCTGCAGACGACCGGCGGTATCGACGATGACCACGTCACGCAGGTGGTCGACGGCCTCCTGGATAGCGCCCTTGGCGATGTCGACCGGGTGCGCACCGTCGCCGCGGAAGACCGGCACGCCGATCTCGCCACCGAGCGTGGCCAGCTGGTCGGCTGCGGCGGGACGGTAGACGTCGCACGCGGCGAGCAGCGGCGAGCGGCCCTGCTTCTTGAGCAGGTAGGCCAGCTTTACGGCCGCCGTGGTCTTACCGGAGCCCTGCAGGCCCACGAGCATGATGACGTTAGGAATACGGTTGCTAAAGACGAGCTTGCTCTCGGTGGAGCCGAGCATCTCGGTGAGCTCGTCGAGCACGATCTTGACGACGTTTTGCGCCGGCGACAGCGACTCCATGACCTCGGCGGTCATGCAACGCTCCTTGGTCTTGGCGACAAACTCCTTGACGACCTTAAAGTTGACGTCGGCCTCGAGCAGCGCCATGCGAATGTCGCGCATGGCAGAGGTGATATCGGCCTCGGTCAACTTGCCCTTGCCGCGCAGGCGGTCAAATGTGTCGTTGAGACGATCGCTCAGGGAATCAAACACTAGTCACTCCTTAGTTGGACTCGCCCACCAGGGCGCGGCAGAAATCTTTGGCGTTAAACTCCTGCAGGTCATCGACCTGCTCGCCCACGCCAATGCGCAGGATCGGGAGCTTGAGCTTCTCGGCCACGGCCATGGCGATACCGCCCTTTGCCGTGCCGTCGAGCTTAGTCATGATAATACCGTCCAGGCCCAGTGCCTCGTTAAACTCGAGCGCCTGGTTCAGGCCGTTCTGACCGGTGGCGGCATCGATCACGAGCACGACCGAGACCGGCATGGGGCCAGCAGCCATATTAGCGGCACGCTTGCGGGTTACGTTGACCACCTTGGCAAGCTCGCGCATGAGCTCGGGGCTCGTATGCAGACGACCGGCGGTATCGATGAGCACCAGGTCGCTGCCGCGCTTGTCGGCCTCGTCGAGCACGTCGTAGCACACACTCGCCGGGTCGGAGCCGCGGTCACGCTTAATGACCGGCACACCGGCGCGCTGACCCCACACATCAAGCTGCTCGATGGCGGCGGCACGGAACGTATCGGCCGAACCGATCACCACATTCTTGCCGCGGGCAGCCATGGCGCTCGCGATCTTGCCGACTGTGGTGGTCTTGCCAGCACCGTTAATGCCAACAAACAGCACGCAGCTCGGCGTATCGGAGAACGGATCGCGCTCTACGGGTACAAAGTGGCCCTCGAGCTGCTCGGCCAGGGCACGACGAAGCTGCGGGGCGGTCTTGAGGTTCTTCTTGGCCGCGGCATCGCGCAGGTCGTCGGAGACCTGAATGGCGACCTCGGCACCCATGTCACCCATGACGAGGGTGTCCTCAAGGTCCTCCCAAAAATCCTCGTCGACCTCGCCGCCAAAGTAAAAGACCTCGTTAAGGGCCTCGCGGCTGCGCTCAAGTCCGCGCGAGAGAGCGTCAAAGAATCCCATTATGCATTCACGACCTTTCCGGTTTCGCGATCGAGTTTTTGCGAGACGACGCGACTGACGCCGTCGGCTTGCATCGAGACGCCGTAGAGAACGTCAGCGTCCTCCATAGTACGGCGCTGATGCGAGATTACCAAAAGTTGCGTATCGGAACGCAGCACATCGAGGGCGCCGATGAGCTTGGACAGGTTGGCGTCGTCGAGCGCCGCCTCGACCTCGTCCAGCACATAGAACGGCACCGTGCGCGTGCGGTACACGGCAAAGAGCAGGGCGAGCGCCGTCAGGCTCTTCTCGCCGCCCGACATGAGCATCATCTTGGTGATACGCTTGCCGCGCGGCTGCGCCACGACCTCGATACCCGTCTCGGCCGGATGTTCGGGGTCAGTCATCTCAAGGTGAGCCTGACCGCCCGGGAAGAGCATGGCAAAGATCTCACGGAAGTTCGCGTCGACCTTCTCAAACGTCACCAGAAACGCCTTGCGCATCTTGCGGTCAATGGCCACGGTAATCTTGGTGAGCGCCTTGCGCGCGCTCTCAAGATCGGCCAGCTGCTCCTCGATGTAGTCGGCACGGCGTTTGAGCTGCTCGTACTCCTCCATGGCAACCTGGTTTACGGGACCCAAGTTGTTGATCTGGCGCACAAGCTGGTTGAGCTCGCGCTCGGCGGCGTCGCGATCGGTGGGTGCGGGAAGCATGAGCGCTTCCTCAAGCACCGTGGTGCCATCGGCGGTGATGGCCTTGATAGCGGCCTCCACCTGCACCTCGAGCTTGCCGCGAGCGACCTTGAACTCATTTTGCGTGGCAGTGGCGGTATCGACCTTCTCCTTGGCGCGGGCGACTTCGGCCTTGGCGTCCTCGATGGTCTTCTTGAGCGAAGCCGAGTCAGCCTCCTCAAGCGAAGCTTGATCACGCAGGCGCGCGGCCCAATCCGAGGCGCGCTCCAGCAGGGCCGAGTAACGCTCGTGCATGGGATCGACGCGCAGGCGCAACAGCTCGAGCGAGCGCGAGGCCTGGCGCGTTCCGCGGATACGGCGGTCAATGCCCTCCAGGCGATGCTCCAGATCGGGCACGCGGCCCTTCAGCGAACGAAGACGCTCGCTCGTCTGGGCCAGGCGAACCTTGGCGTCGGCGAGCTTACCGGCGGCCTCGGAGTCGTCACGGCGCACGCGATCGAGCTCATCGTTTGCCTCGGCAATCTGAAGCCCCAGGTCGCTTACCTGCGCACGGGCCTCGTCGCGCGAACGGGTGAGCTCGTCCACGCGCGGACGCGCGGCGCGAACGGCCTCAGCAGCCTGCTCACGACGCTTGGAGATACGAACGCGCTCGACCTCGGCGTTGTTGGCGCTTTGCTCCAGACGGCCGATCTCGGAGAGCAGAGAACGGCGCTCGCCCTCAAGACGGGCAATCTCGCCGGCAGCATCGCCCTCGGCGGCGCGCGCCTCCTCGACGGCCGCATTGGCCTCGACAACCTGATCCGAAACATACTCAAACACGGCGGCCAGATCGGGCTCCAAGCCCTCCAGTTCGCGGATGCGGCGCTTGCGCTCCAAGGCACCCGATGCCTCGCCGGCATCGAGCCCCACGCGCACCAAGCCACCACAGGAAACACGGGCGCCGTCGGGGGTCACGTAGGTCACGCCCTCGACAACAGGCGCCGCCAGTGCAGCAGCCAAATCATCAACAACGTAATAGCCGCCGAGCAGGGCTTCGACGACCGGACCATAGCCCGCGCGTACGGACAGGCGGTCGACCAGACGGGAACCGGCAGCGCCTTCAGCGGCAGCAGAGCCACTCACGCCACGCGCCACCAATAATGCCTCGCCCGAGGCCTTCTTCTGGTCAAGAGCGGCACGTCCGGCGCGCTCAAGCGCTGCGGCATCATCGAACAGCAGCGCATCGATATCGCCGGCGAGCAGCTGCTCAACCAGGCCCTCGAGCTCACGCGGAGCCTCAAGCACATCACCCAGACGGCCCGAGACGTCGTCGCCAAGCGCGCCCACCAGACGGCTCACCAACGGCGAGCTATCGGCCATGCGGGCATCGAGCTTCTTTTGACTGGCAAGTTCCGAGCGCACCTCGGACAGCTTGTTGCGCGCCTCGCTCTCGCGGGCACGCAGGTCCTTGAGGGCCGCACGGGCAGCCTCGGTAGCCTCACGCGCATCGGTCTGAGCCTGACGCGCTTCCTCAAGGGCGCTCTCAAGCTCCTCGGCACGGTCGCGACGGCTCTCGAGCGAGGCCGTAACCTCCTCGAGCTGCTCATCGATCTGCTCCAGGCGCGAGGCGTACATGTTGTCCTCGACCTCGGCATTGCTGAGCGAATCCTTCACCTTGGCAAGTTCGAGTGCGGCGTTATCGGCCACACGCTGCACATCGCGCTGTTCGCGCGTAAGCTGCGAAATCTGGTTGTCGAGTGCCACGCGACGCTCGTGAAGTTCGGCGGCAGCAGGACCGGCGGCGTCGACATCCTCCTGGGCCTGCATATGTGCACCGGTTACTTCCTCAAGCTGGGCGCGTGCATCCTCGAGCTCCTCGACCACACGGCGGCGCTGATGCTCGGAACTCGAGATCTGGCCGCGCATGTCGGACAGGCGCGACACCATGTTGTGACCCTTTTCCTCGAGCAGGCGCATGTCGGAGTTAATGCGACCGACCACATCTTGCATATGGCGGCGCTGCTCGCCCAGGTCGCCCACAAACAGGCCCTTTTCCTCGAGCATGACCTGGAGCTTCTCGAGCTCGCGCTCCTTTTCGCCCAGGCGGTACTGCGCAAGCTCAAGCTCGGCGGCACCTTCCTTGGAGCGGCTCTCCAGATCGTTCCACTGCGACTGCAGCGAACGCAGCTCGTCGACGGCCAGCATCTGCGTAAGCTCGTTCGCGCGCGAGGACAGCTCTTTGTACTTGCGCGCGCGATCGACCTGACGCTCCAGCGGACGCAGCTGACGGGCGATTTCCTTGTTGATATCGCGGGCACGGGTCAGGTGCTCGTCCATCGACTTGATCTTTTTGAGCGCACGTTCCTTACGACGCTTGTGCTTGGAGATGCCGGCGGCCTCCTCGATGAGAGCGCGGCGCTCCTCGGGGCGGCTTTGCAAAATGGCGTCGAGCTTACCCTGGCTGATGATGGAATGCGTATCCTTGCCCAGACCCGAGTCGTGCAGAATATCCTGAATGTCCATCAGGCGGCACGGGCTCGAGTTGATGAGGTACTCGCTCTCACCCGAGCGGTACATGCGGCGGGTGATGGCAACCTCGTCAAAGTCGACGGGCAGCATATGGTCCGAGTTGTCGAGCACCAGCGTGACCTCGGCGACACCCACCGGCTTGCGCGCCGACGAGCCCGAGAAGATGACGTCCTCCATGGCCTGGCCGCGCAGCTGCTTGGCGCTCTGCTCGCCCAGGACCCACAGAATCGAGTCGGAAATGTTCGATTTTCCCGAGCCGTTAGGGCCGACGATGACGGTCAGGCCCGGCTCAAACGTCATATGGGCACGGTCGGCAAACGACTTGAACCCTTTGAGCGTGAGGGACTTGAGATACACGGTTCCTCGCTTAAACGAGCTTCTTGTTCAGAATCACGCCGTTGGTGGTGTAGCCCATGCGGTCGAGTGCCTCGAGCGCGGCAGCTCCCTCGGCCTCCTTCTTGGAGGAACCGGTGCCGCGGCCTTGGCGAATGCCGTCGACGAGCACCACAGCGGTAAAGGTCGGTGCATGCGCGGGGCCCTCGGAACCAACCAGCTTATACGCCGGAGGCTCATGGCCGTCGGCCTGAACGCACTCCTGCAAAAACGACTTGGGGTTCGCGGGATGCTCGGCGCGCTCGGAAGCCAGGTGCGGCTTGAGCGTACGGTGGATAAACTCCGCCGCAGCGTCCCAGCCGGCATCCAGATAGAGCGCACCCACGAGCGACTCGTAGACGTTCTCAAGCGCCGAATGTAGGCCGCGCGCTCCGGTGCCGGTCTCGGAGGCACCAAAGATGATGATGTCGTCGATGCCCAGCTCGTGCGACACCTCGGACAGCGTGGCGCCCGAGACAAGGGACACCTTCAGGCGCGTAAGCTTGCCCTCATCAAACTCAGGGTAAGACTCAAAAAGCGAGCGAGCCACCACGGCACCCAAAATGGAATCGCCCAAAAACTCGAGACGCTCATAGCTGGCAGACACCGGCTGACCCTCGACAGCCGAGGGATGCGTGAGCGCCGCGCGCAACAGCACCTTGTTATTGAACTCGTGGCCCAGGATTTCCTGGGCACGCGAAAGTCGTTCAGATAAAGCCAAGACTTAGGCCTCCTTGGCAGCTTCGATAGCGTCGACGGCGTCGGCGACAGAGTTGAGCGAGAGCAGGGTCTCGTCATCGATCTCGAGGTTAAACTCGTCCTCGATAGCCGTCACCAGCTGCAGGCGCTCGAGCGAATTGGCATCGAGGTCGTCAAACGTGGTCTCATCGCTAATCTCGGCAACATCGACGCCCAGAACGTCAGCAGCGACCTCGGCGATCTTGTCGAAGATTTCGGAGCGGTCCATAGCGCTTCCTCTCATAGTGCATGAATACCAAAAGATTGGCACCGCGTGGGCGGCACCAAAACACGGTTTTGATTCTACCCCACGACGCAGGCCGCGAGGCACATAACAGCGCTCTAACTCGCTCTTACAAAACGATACCGTCCATGGAGTTGGCGACGTTCTCGACCAGCCCGGCGCGCACGGCTTCGGCAGCGGCGAGCGTGCCGTTCTTGACAGCCTCGACCGAAGTGGCACCATGGCCGATCAGGACAACGCCGCGCAAACCCAGCAGAATCGCGCCGCCCTTAGCATCGCCCGAGAGCTTTGCTTTGATCTCACGCATCTGCTGTTTCATGAGCAGCGCGGCGATTTTGGTTCCGAACGAGGACGTAAAGGCGCCCTTGAGCTCCTGCAGCAAAAACTTGGCAGCGCCCTCGGTGGCCTTAAGGGCAATGTTTCCCGACATGCCGTCGGCAACGACAACGTCAAAATTACCCGAGGTAATATCGATGCCCTCGCAGTTGCCCACAAAGCCGGGGACGGCAGCCTTCATAGCCGGGAAGCAGGCCTTGGTAAAGTTGGAGCCCTTCTCATCCTCGGTACCGTTACCAAGAAGACCCACGCGGGGATGCTCGATGCCCAAGACGACGCGGGCATAGGCGCTACCCATCTGGGCAAAGCGCACCATATCGTCGACCTCGACATCGGGGTTGGCACCCATATCGCACAGCACCGTCAGGCCGCCGGCGCGATTGGGCAGCGCATTGGTCAGGCACGGACGAACCGGCTGCTTCTTGCCCTCGGCCTGATACCTAAAGGGCGTCACATAGGCAGTGGCGGCTGCGGTCATGGCACCAGTGGAGCCAGCGGAGAAGAACGCGTCCGCGTTGCCCTTCTTAATGGCACGGCAGGAAAGCACAATCGAAGACTTGCGCTTGGTCATCACGGCACGAATGGGATCGTCGTCCATGGCGATAACGTCGGGAGCCTCCAGGGCTTCGACGCGCGCATGAGAGGCGGCAAAGGGATTGACGATTTCGGCAGGGCCGGCAGCCAGGACCTCGATATCGGGGTCGGCCGCAAGAGCGGCCTCAATACCATCGAGAACAACCTGGGGCTTCTCGTCTCCACCCACAACGTCTACACAAACGCGAACGTTACTCATATACATGCTCCTTATACAAAAATGGCCGACTCATTGAGCCGGCCATTGTGGTTCCATTTGGAACGGCATCGTATCCAGAGTATACAGTTACTCGGTAACGATAACCTCGCGGTCCTTGTAGAAACCGCAGCTGGGGCACACGTGGTGCGGGAGCTTGACAGCGCCGCAACGGGGGCACGTGGACTGAGCCGCAGCCGAGATCTTCATGTTGGCGGAACGACGGGTGTGAGTGCGGATACGACCCTGCTTTTGTTTAGGTACGGGCATAGTGACCTTCCTTATGAACTATCCAGTGTGGCGATTACGCGCAAGTAGCGATACTACCACAGTTTTACTCGTCAAGCTTGAGATTCTTTAATGCTGCAAATGGATTTTCCGTGGCTTCGGCCCATTCGGCCTCTGCCTGGGCAGCGCAATCGCATTGCTCGACGTTGAGATTACCACCGCAGACCGGGCAAAGACCACGGCAATCGGGCGTGCAGAGAACCACGAACGGCGTGTCCATGACGACCGCGTCGTTGATGGGCTCGCCAAGATCGACAATGCGATCCTCGCCCAGCAACTCATAGCCGTCCTCGTAGGCCTCGGGGTCCTCGGGCTCGTCAAAGAGGTAGAACTCCTCGATCTCACCTGCGATGTCAAACGAGGCGGGCTCCAGGCAGCGGTCGCACTCACCGATGGCATGCGCGCGAACCATGCCCGAAAGCAAGACACCGGTGCCGGCATTGGTAAAGACCACGTCGTAGTCAATACCGTCCTGCAGCTGGTACTCCTTCTCGCCCACCGTGTAGCTGGCAACATCGACCTTGCCGGTCAGCGGATACGAGTCTCCGGGAAACTCGAGCTGCTCGGAAAGATCGACGGTAACGCTCGGGAACTCAGCCATTACCACTGACCATTCTGCTGGGCGGCACCCTCGTTGAGCTGCTGGCGGCAACGGGTGACGGTGCCGGTCAAGCTCTTGAGGTTCTCCTCGAGATGCGTAAAGACCTGCTCGGCGTAGTCCTCGGCAGCATAGCGCGTCTCGCGCTCGTACTGCTGGGCACGATCGCGAATGTCGTCGGCCTGCTGTTGTGCTAAGCGGACGATCTCCTGCTCACCGGCGATAGTGAGGGCCTGCTGCTGAGCATCGGCAATGATGGAATCGGCCTGAGCGGCAGCGGAAGCCATAAGCTCCTCGCGCTCCTTGAGGATACGGCGGGACTTCTGCCACTCCTCGGGATAGCTCATGCGGATCTCGTCGAGGATGTTGAAGAACACGTCGGCGTCGATGACCTTGAACTGAGCGTTCTTGCCGAAAGGCGGCTTGGCTTCCTCGATCAGCCCTTCGAGCTCATCGACCAAGCTGACGATCCTATCGCCAGGAAAATTCTCGCCCGGCATCCGGTCTCCTTTCATAGGTAACATATCATCGTGCTAGTTTACCACATGCCACCAGGCAATAAAAAACGTCACGAAAAGCGATGTTTGAGCGCTTCGACCACATTGGACGGAACAAAATTAGAGACGTCGCTGCCAAGCGAAGCGATCTGCCGCACCACCGAGCTCGAGATATAGCCATACTGCGGCGCACTCATGACAAAGATGGACTCCAGCTCGTTATCCAGGCGGTAGTTGAGGTCGGCCTGCTGAAGCTCGTACTCAAAGTCGGTCATGGCGCGCAGGCCCTTTACGACGGCGCCGGCACCCTGCTCACGTGCAAAGTCGACCAACAGGCCGGTGAAGGGCAGGACCTCAACGCCGTCAATATCGCCGAGCGCCTCTCGGGCCAGCACCACGCGCTCATCGAGCATAAAGGTGGTACCCACACCGTTTTTGCCCTGGGACTCGGCAACGGCCACAATCACGCTGGGAAAGATACGGCGCGCGCGGCGGATGACGTCGATATGGCCAAAGGTGATGGGATCGAAGGTGCCCGGGACGATCACGCGGTTAATGGTGTCATTCATGGGCATCCTCCAAAGGTGCGTCCTCACTATTGTCGCTGTCGTCGGCATCGTCGCTCTCGTCCGCGGCCACCCAGCGCAGCAGGTCGACCGAGGTGATGCCGTAGCGCTTCTCGCGCACGGTCTCAAAGCCGGCCGGATGCGCGCCCGCGTCGGCTGCGGCGTGCTCAAACAGGGCATAGGCCCCCGGTGCCAGTAAGCCCTGCTGGACCAGGTTCTGTAGCAATTCCTCGACCGGCTCGGCACCAAAGGCATAGGGCGGGTCCAACAGGACTAGATCAAAGGGGCCGCCCGGCACACGACCGCGCGAGGCACTTGCCAGCATATCGCCCGTCACCACGCGCCAACGCGCACGGTCACGGCAGAGTGACTCGATATTCTTGGTAATTAGACGCGCGGCATTCCGATCGATCTCAAACGTCGTAAGCGAGCGGGCACCACGCGAGAGCATCTCGATGCCCAAGGCGCCGGAGCCGCCAAACGCATCCAGCACGCGGACCTCGTCCAAATCGAAGTCGAATGCCGACATGACCATAGATGCGCACGCCTCGCGCACGCGATCAGTCGTGGGGCGTGTGACATCGCGACCACGGGGCTCCTCGATCTTGCGACCGCGCCATTCGCCGCCGATGATTCTCATCCTCCGCTGACCTCCTTAAAGATGTGTCGATACCGCGTGGCGACCGCATCGCGCAGAGGGCGCGTCGCCACGGAGTCAAGGTTGCAAGCATACCGCAAGAGCTCGACTGCGTCCAAATGGGCCCACTCGATAAGCTCCTCATCGACATCGAGATCGACAAAGCGCAAGGTCACGCCGCCGTGCTGGCGGTAGCCCAGGATCTCGCCCTCGTGGCGCAGGCGCAGGTCCATCTGCGCGAGCGTAAAGCCGTCAGCGGTTTTCTCGAGCGACTGGAGGCGGTCCTGCGCCGCCGACGCACCGCCATTGCCCTTGGAGTGGGTCATGACCAGGCACGTGCCCGACACGCTTCCACGACCCACGCGGCCGCGCAGCTGGTGCAAGGCCGCCAAGCCAAAACGCTCGCCGTTCTCGATGACCATGACGGTGGCGTTGGGCACATCGACGCCCACCTCGACCACCGTGGTCGAAACGAGCACATCGATCTCGCCGCGCTTAAAGGCATCGATGACCTGGTCCTTCTCCCCCGCTGGCATGCGGCCATGGAGGCGCTCGATGGAAAAGTCCGGCAGTGCCAAGCGCAAGCGGTCGAGTTCGGTCGCCGTGTCATGCAACGGCACGGGCACGGTCACGCGGCCTTCGTCGTCGCGGGCGATGCCGGGAACGTCCTCGAGCTCATCGGCCGAATCACTTGGCTCCACAAGCGGGCAGATCACGTAGGCCTGCTGTCCCTTTTCATGCGCCTCGCGGATAGCGCCATAGGCCAGATCGCGGCTCGATTCGGTGAGCACGCGCGTGGTGACACCGGCACCGGGAACAGGACGGTGGCGGATGATGCTTGTGTCCAGATCGCCGTAGACCGAAAGCGCCAGCGTGCGCGGGATCGGCGTAGCTGTCATAACGAGCAGATCGGCACCGGGACCCTTGGCGCGCAGCGCATTGCGCTGTCCCACGCCAAAGCGATGCTGCTCATCGATCACCACGAGCGAAAGATGATTGAAAGTCACGTCGTCCGAAAGAACCGCGTGCGTACCAAAGAGCACGTCGAGCTCACCGGACTGGAGCTGAGCGTGGATCCGCTCGCGCCCGGCCGCCGGTGTGGCTCCCGTCAGCAGCGCCCAGGACATGCCAGCCTGCGAGAGCAGAGGGCCAGTCTTATCGGCATACTGACGTGCTAAGACGCCCGTAGGCGCCATGACACAGGCTTGGGTGCCGCTATCGGCGGCAACAGCCAGCGCGCAGGCGGCAACGGCTGTCTTACCGGTACCGACGTCGCCCAGCAGCAGACGGTTCATCACACGGCCGCCATCGCACATGTCATGCAGGATGTCTTGGAACGCGGCCTCCTGCTCGTCGCTCAGCGAGAACGGGAGGGCCTGCCTGAGTGCGGTCAGATGCTCGCCCGCAGCATGCGCGTAGGGAACCACCTCAACCAAACCGCCGTCGTTGCGCAGACGCAACGCCAGCTGTAGGTAGAGACACTCCTCATAGGCAAGACGCCGGCGCGCGATATCGCGCTCGGCCATGCTCGAGGGAAAGTGAATCGATCGAAGCGCACGGGCGCTGCTCATCAAGCGGCGCTTGACGCGCAGCGGCGCGGGAATAGGATCGAAGGGGTTGCTGACAACCTCGAGCGCGCCGCTTACGATACGGCGCATCCACGCCTGGCTCACGCCGTCACTCACGTAGTGGACCGGCAGGATGGTGCCGGCAGCGCGCCCCTCCTCGAGCTTCTCGAAGTGAGGCGAGGCCATCTGCTTAAAGCCGTAGGCGAACTCGACCTTGCCCATCACCGCTAGACGGTCGCCCCGCTTGAGCTGCTGGGCAATCCAAGGCTGACGGAAAAAGGCGACTTGCAGCACGCCCGTCTCGTCCACAAGCGAGACCTCGGTCACCTGCATGCGCGGGCGAGGCTGCTTTTGCACGATACGGTCGACCGTGGCGATGATCGTGCACACGGTACCGATGGGCGCCATCTCAATAGACCAAGAACGGGTGAAGTCCAGGTATCGATGAGGGATATGGAGAAGGAGGTCCCCCACCGTCCGAATTCCCAGACGGCGAAGGGCCTCCTCACGTTTACCCGAAACATATTTGAGTCGCGCGATATCCTCGTCGAGCGCATTGCTCTGGGCAAAGCGCTCCGAGACGCGCGGCACGGAGCGCAGCTCGGACATGGGCAGAGCCTACTCGATGGAGAAAATCACGGGATAAAGCGGCTGCTCGCCACGATGGGCGTCAATCTCCAAGTCGGGCTGGGCCTCCTCAATAGCATCGACAATCTCCTGGAAGGCCTCGTCGGACAGCTCCTCGCCGGCCAGAATCGTCAGCGCGTCACCCTCCTCTTCCTCCTGCATACGGTTGATGCAGTCGAGCGTGACCTGCTTCACATCAGAGCCGACCACGTCGATAGAGCCGGCGATGATGCCCATGACGTCACCGGAGTGAATCGGGGAGCCATCGGAAGCGCTGGAGTCGCGCACAGCACGGGTGACCTCACCGTCGCGGACCTCGCTGATAGCGTCGACCATGGCGGCGACGGCATCCTCGAGCTCGGAATCGGGCAGGACCGCGAACAGCGCGGAGAACGCCTGCGGGACGGTCTTGGTGGGAACGACGGCGACCTTCTTGTCGGTACAAGCGGAGGCAGCGGCCTCGGCAGCCATGCGGATGTTGCCGTTGTTGGGCAGGATGATGACCGAGGTCGCATTGACCTGGTCGACGGCGCCCAGCAGGTCGGCAGTCGAGGGGTTCATGGTCTGGCCACCCGAGACGATCACGTCAACGCCGAGGGACTTGAGGATGTCAGCCTCGCCGGAGCCGGCGGCAACGGCGACAAAGCCCAGCGCCTTGGCAGGCTCGGCGGCCTTCTCCTGATCCTCGTGGATCTTAGCGGTGCGGTCGTGGGCCTCCATCTCCATGTTATGGATAAAGACCTCGTAGATCTGGCCGAGCTGGAGCATATGCTCGAGCACCAGGTTCGGGGTGTTGGAGTGCACGTGGATCTTGTAATCGGGATAGGCACCCACGAGCAGCTCGCAGTCGCCCATGGAACCCAGGAACTTCAGACACTCGTCCTCGTCAAACGGGGCGTCGGCCTTAAAGAGGAACTCGTTGCAGTAACGGAACTCCGAGCCCTCCCAGTCGTCGTTTGCCTCGATCTCAACACGACCCAGGGCAGCGTCGCGAGCAGAGCCAGCGGAATCAAACGTGGCGGAGAAATCCTCGACAACAGTGCTGCGGCCAAGAGCGGCAGCCACGAAGTTCTCGAGGAAGATGGCAAAGCCAAAGGCGCCGGAGTCGACCACGCCGTTCTCCTTCAGAACGGGCAGCAGGTCGGGCGTACGGGCGACGGACTGATAGGCCTCGACGACGATGGCGTCGAGCGCGTCCTCGGCCGAGAACTTCTTCTTCTCGCACTCGTCGGCCTTGGTCGAGACATCGCGCAGGACCGTGAGGATCGTGCCCTCGATGGGCTTACGAACAGCCTGGAAGGCGACCTTGACGGCACGGCGGAAGGCGAAGGCGATGTTGGCGGACGTAACGGGTTCGTCGGCAGAGACGAGGCCCTCGGCCACGCCGCGCAGGATCTGCGAAGTGATAACGCCCGAGTTACCGCGAGCGCCCATCAGGGAGCCATGGGTGATGGCGCCGGCGATGGCCTCCATGTCGGCGTCGGCGGGAAGCGCAGAGAGCTCCTTGGTCACCGAGGCGAGCGTGAGCGACATGTTGGTGCCGGTATCGCCATCGGGTACGGGGAAGACGTTGAGCTTGTTGATCTCCTCGGCCTTGTCGGAAACGGCAGCCGCAGCGATCGGAAAACAGGTGCGAATGGTCTTTGCAATCATGAGTGGTGAAATCTCCGTGTTCGGATGCTAGTTCAAACGGCTCTTGAGCGCGTCGATGTGGATGCCGATCTTAAGGCTGGCAGGATCGATCTGGGCGATCTCCTGCAGGGTGAAGGCAACGGAGCTCGAAAGATTGTGGCAGACGGACTTCATGTTGACGCCGTTCTCGAGCACGACGTGAAGATCGACCGTGAGGCCGTTCTCGTCGGCGGAGACAAGCACGCCCTTGCGGAGGCGCTGGCCGGCAAGCAGGCGCACGCTCTCGGCGCCCTGGAGCTGTTCGGCCATGCCGACGACGCCGTAGCACGTCATCGCGGCATAACCGGCAATATCGGCAATAACGTCATTCGAGACGCTCAGGCTGCCGTTAATGGTCTCAGACACAAGAATCTCCTTTTCTGGTGCTCGCAGCACCATGTCGTGGGAGCAATCATTCCAATATTCTACAACGACCGCGCCATGTTGCGGTTGTGGGCCAAGGGATTACATCCTCGACACGAAATGTTGATATGGCAACGTTGGCACCAAGCAATCGCGGCATGAAAAAACCCGCCGCATAAGCGACGGGTTTTACAACCTGGCTCCCCGGGTAGGACTCGAACCTACAACAGCGCGGTTAACAGCCGCGTGCTCTACCATTGAGCTACCGAGGAATTTAAAAGCCCAGCGGAATGGGCTGAGAAATTCTGGCTCCCCGGGTAGGACTCGAACCTACAACAGCGCGGTTAACAGCCGCGTGCTCTACCATTGAGCTACCGAGGAA
>CAKUHK010000009.1:0-42809 GCA_934655965.1 uncultured Collinsella sp. | reverse complement strand
CTATGGTGGGCCGTCAGGGGTTCGAACCCTGGACCTTGGGATTAAAAGTCCCCTGCTCTGCCAGCTGAGCTAACGGCCCGTGGGTGGCATTGTACCACGGTCTGGGACTATTCCCAACTCCATTGGCCGTTCTGGAAAATCACAACTTCACGTCCATCAGGTGTAATGCCCGTAATATCGATGTCGTCCGTGCCGATCATAAAATCGACGTGCGTGCTCGAGACGTTAACGCCATGCTCCAAGAGCTCCTCCTTGGACATGTCATACCCGCCCTCGATGCACTCGGGGAAACCGACACCCAGCGCGAGATGGCAGCTAGCGTTCTCGTCATAGAGCGTGTCATAGAACAGTACGCCACTTTCGCGGATCGGCGTGTTCTTGGAGATAAGCGCGACCTCGCCCAGATGAGCGGCGCCTTCGTCGGTGTCAATGATGCTCGCAAGCGTTGCCTTGCCCACGCGGGCATCGTAATCCACCACGCGGCCGCCCTCGAACTTAATCCAAAAATCGTCAACCTTATTGCCGTGGTGGATGAGCGGCATGGCCGAGTACACGATACCGTCGGCGCGCATGCGATCGGGCGAAGTGAAGACTTCCTCGGTGGGAATGTTGGGGAAGAAGGGGTGCCCATCGGGCGTCTTACCCTTGCCGCCGGCCCACTCATGACCTTTCGTCATGCCAATCGTCAGATCGGTTCCATTTGCCGCGGTGTAATGCAGGTAGTCGAAACGATTGTCGTTCAGGAAGCGCAAGTTCTTTTCGAATGCGGCGTCATGGAGTTCCCAGTCGCTCTCCGGGTCCTGGCCATCGGCGCGAGCGGTGTGCAGAATCGCATTCCACAGCTTATAGATTGCAACCTCATCGGCGTCTCCCGGGAACACCTCGCGTGCCCAAGCCACGACCGGAGCGCCGGCGATGCACCACGGATTGATGTTGTAATCCAGTCCACGGCGGAACACCTTGCACTGCGTATTCCTCGCCTTGGATGCCGCAGCCGGCTTGGCCGGATCGATGCCCTTGAGGGCCGCAGGATCCGCACCCTCGATAAAGACAAAGCAGGCACCATCCTGAGCCAAGGAATCAAGCTGCAGACGCTTCCACTCGGGCGTCTGCTCAAAATAGTTTTTCTCGACATGCTCGTACGTGAGCCTCGTCACGGCATCATCGGCCCAAATGACCGTCACGTGACCGGCGCCGGCAGCATAGGCCTCCGCGACCACCACGCGCGCAAACGGCGCGCACTCGACCGGAGACTGAACGACGACCTCCTGGCCGGGTTTGACGTTTACGCCCTTGCGGACGACCAGGCGCGCATAGTTTTTAATCTTGGGCTCCAGGGCCTTCATGCCCTCCAGAGCCTCTTCGACTGTCAGGGCAGCTCGAATCATGTGCCACTCCATCTATCTATAGAACAGTAAAAAGGCGCGCCGCAAAAAACGGCGCGCCTTATATCTTAGCGATAAGTGTGGATGCAAACGCTACTTCTTCTTGGAGTCCTTCTTGTCCTCCTCGGCAGCCGAACGCTCGATAAGGGCGTTGAGCTTATTGTCGGACATGCCCTCGGCCTGCGTGCGATACATATTGCGCAGAGGGCGGATACGCACGAAGTCGTAGATGAAGTCACCCAGGATGATGACATAGGACAAAACAATGCCGACCATCTGGACGGGGCTGGACACCATGCCAGCGGGAGCGAAGTACAGCGAAGCCCAAATTGCCACGACGAGCACCATGCCGATGGCGAGCACGATCCACCAGATGCGGCGGCGCTTGGTGTAGTCCTCATCCTGCTTAAGAAGGATATTCGACACCGTGTAGATGCGGTCCTCCTTGGCGCGCTGCTTGGCCTTGCGGGCGCGCTTCTCCTCCTTGGAAAGGCCTTCCAGGCTCTCGCCCTTCTCGAGCTCTTTGCGGCGTGCCTTAGACGAAGCCGGCACGACGCGGACAGAACTCGCTGCCTGGCGGGCGGGCTTGGCGGATGCGGCGGACTTGCGCGCAACCCCGGTAACCTCGTGGGATTGCGTGCGCTTGTTCGTGGCGCTACGGGTACTCACTTATGCGTTCTCCTTCATGCTTGTGAACTGGGAGCCCGTGATGATCTGGAAGGCCTCGCGATAACGCTCGGACGTGCCATCGATGACCTCGGCGGGCAGGTGCGGGGTCTCCCCCGTCATATCCCAGTTGGCCTTGAGCCAATTGCGGACGAATTGCTTGTCGTAGCTGGGCTGAATCTTGCCCTCCTCGTAGCTGGCGGCAGGCCAGAAACGGCTGGAGTCGGGCGTGAGGCACTCATCGATGAGCGTAACCTTGCCATCGATGACACCAAACTCGAACTTGGTGTCGGCAATGATGATGCCACGGGTCGCCGCATACTCGGCAGCGGCCTTGTAGATCTTGAGAGACAGATCACGGATCTGCGTGGCGATGTCCTCGCCCACGATCTCACAGCAACGCTCGAACGAGATGTTCTCGTCGTGGTCACCGATCTCGGCCTTCGTGGACGGCGTGAACAGCGGCTCGGGAAGCTTGGAGGCCTCCGTCAGGCCCTCGGGCAACTGAATGCCGCAGACGGTGCCGTTCTCGTCATAGGTCTTCTTGCCCGAACCGGTCAGATAGCCGCGGACGATGCACTCAATAGGAATCGTCTGGGCCTTCTTGACCAGCATGGCGCGACCAGCGAGATAGTCACGGTACTCGGCAAACTCCTCGGGGAAATCCGCCGGGTCGATGGAGACGAGGTGGTTGGGAACAATGTCGGCAAATTTATCAAACCAGAATGCCGAGATGCGGTTGAGCACCTCTCCCTTAAACGGAATCTCGTCGGGAAGAATGAAGTCGAACGCAGAAATGCGGTCGGTGGCGACCATCAGCAGGTTTTCACCGGCATCGTAGATATCACGAACCTTGCCACGGGAATCCGGACGACGCTCCATCGTTGTCACGTGAGTCACTCCTTACCAAAATACGACAGTAATGCGGGCTCTTTCCCGCACGTTTTCGCAAACCCGGAGCGGCAGGGACGAGACCCCTCCTTCACCGAATAGCGAAAAGCTAGTGCTCCATTGTAGTAGATGCCGCGTCCGCCGTGTGCTCGCGAGGCAGATGAATCGTAAAAGTCGTACCCTTTCCAAGCTCCGACTCCACGGATATGTAGCCGTGATGGCGCTCGACGATCTGCTTGGTCACGGCAAGGCCCACGCCCAGGCCGCCCGCCTCGCGGGCACGGCTGGCGTCGGCGCGCCAAAAACGACCGAAGATGCGCGACAGGTCGTCTTTGGCGATACCGATGCCCGTATCCGAAACCGCGATGTTGACGTGCTTGCGGTCGCTGAGCACCGACACCACGACCCAGCCGCCCTCGGGGGTATAGCGCATGGCGTTGCTCAAGAGGTTGATGACACACTGGGTGATCATATCGGGATCGGCCTCAACGACATCGTCGTGACCCTGGGTCTCGTCCGCAAAGCGCAGGCGCAGATCGCGGTCGGCGAATAGACGTTCCTGACCATTCACAATCGATCGCACGAACGGCACCATATCTACCGGTTCAAGATTAAGCGGCGCGGTGCTGTTTTCCATACGCGACAGGTCGAGCATCTGCTGCACCAGACGGGCCAGGCGGCGCGTCTCGGAGGCAACCGTCTCCAGATGTTCGTTGTCGGTGGGATATACCCCATCCTGCATGGCCTCGACCGTTGCGAGCATGGCCATAAGCGGCGTGCGAAGCTCGTGCGCGACATCCGAGGTCAGGCGCTTCTCGTGCTTCATGTCCTTCTCGAGCGAGGTGGCCATCTCGTCGAAGGTCTCGCCCAGCTGATCGATTTCGTCGTCGCCGCGCAAGCCTGTACGAGCAGACAGATCGCCATCGCGAATTTGCTTAGCCGTGCTGGTAATACGATGAATCGGCTTGGTGAGCATGCGCGACATGAGCGCGCCGATAACGACCGAGATACAGACGGCCACAACCGCGGCAAGTGCCATTGCGTTAAAGGTCTTCTCCCTAAACGCAGAATCTGCCTTGGTGAGCAGGGCATCGGAGCCGATGGCCCATAGCTTTACCTGTCCGACATGCTCACCGGAAGACGTTATGATCTCGACATTGGCCACGCTGTCGGAGTCGGTTGGTGCCGACGAAACCGGGCTATGTGAGGCTTTTTTACCGCTCGAGCCGCTAGACGCCGATTCATTCTCGCGCACATCCGCAGTCGCGCTTGCCGAAGGCCATGAGTCGTCATAGACGATGACGCCCTTCTTGTTGACGACCTGCATGCCCAGGTCGTCGGACACCAGGCTTGATGTCGCGACCGTGCGCAGCTCGCCCGCAGTCCAGTTGCCGTTTTCCTCATACGATGTCGCCAGCTTTTCGGCGGCGGAATTGGCGATCTCGACGATATTGGAGCGCGTGTAATCCGAAAAGACCGTGCCCCACACAACGGAGACAACGCCCACCAGCACCAATACCGTCATGAGCGACGTCAGGGCAAAAGCCAAGGCCATGCGCGAGGGATAGCTCATCGTTGGCCGCGAATCGGAACGAGGCGTGTTCCAACTTGCCTTGGAACCCGCCTCGCTCTCCTGCCTGTGCTTTTGTCCGATTTCAAAGCGCGCAGGTGTCATATGTGATTTCCCTATTTCTCGTCCGACTTATCGGTCTTGGCCGGGGCCTCGAAACGATAACCGACGCCGTGGACGGTGTAGAGCCACTTAGGCTTCTTGGGGTCGTCGCCCAGCTTGGCGCGAAGATTCTTCACGTGGCTATCGATGGTGCGCTCATAGCCCTCAAAGTCGTAGCCGAGCACCTTCTCGACCAGCTCCATACGGTTGTAGACGCGACCGGGATGGCGAGCAAGCGTGGTGAGCAGCTTGAACTCGGAAGCAGTCAGGTCTACTTCCTTGTCCTCGACCAGGATCTTGTGGCCCGAAATATCGATGACCAGATCGCCGAAGTCGAGCACCTCAACGGCAGGCTCGTCGGCCTGGTGGGCACGGCGGAACAGGGCGCGGACGCGGGCGACGAGCTCGCGCGGCGAGAACGGCTTAATCAGGTAGTCGTCGGCACCAAGCTCAAGGCCGATAATGCGGTCCTCGATCTCACCCTTGGCGGTGAGCATGATAATAGGCACATCCGAGGTATCGCGAATGGTGCGGCAAACGCGCTCGCCGGGAATCTTGGGGAGCATAAGGTCGAGCACGACCAGGTCGAACTGGTGCTTCTCGAACTCCTCGATCGCAGACTGGCCGTCGCCGACGCCTACAACCCAGTAGCCCTCGCGCTCGAGATAGGCAGCAACAGCGTCACGGATTGCCTTCTCGTCCTCGACCAGCAGAATCTTTTTTGCATCTGAAGCCATAACACGGCCCCCCTGTCTCAATTAGCTAAGAACAAGCCTATTTTAACGCACCTGCACCCACCGGGCGCCACTGCGGTGCGGCGGCTCGGCGGGCGGTACCCATAGTTACAACGCGCTTATTCCCCCGTTGACGCCTTTTTAACCCCTCGGAAGCTAAAGAGAAAACAGGCGGGCGGTAACCGTCTCGGGAATTCCCTGGCTATTGCGCACCGTGGCATAGGTTAAAAACGCATCCGATTTACCTGCCGTAGCAGGGTAATCGCCGTATTCCAGAGCACGGTCGGGCGACAACAGCGAACCGTAGGTCTTAGCAGAGGTATCGATTAGAAAATGAGACGCCTGAACCTTAACTAGAAATTTGTTCTTCCTACCGGCAGCGCACGCAAGCGGCTCACGCGACAGGAAGAGGAACGGACCGCCCTCGTTGCCAATGTAGGTACCCATGTTGCCAAGGCTCCCCACGCCGCTATAGGTCGCCTCGATGGAGAACACAAAGGTATCGCCCATATATACGGCCTCAAAAGGAGACACCGACGAGGGAAGGACCAGCTGGGCCCTCTTGGTATTGTTGCCGTCCGCCAGGTCGATCGCCGTCATGCCATAGTAGACGCCCTCGTCGTTGTGAACACGCGGCGAAATGGTCAAGATGCCGTCACTCACGCGCGGGGCGCACGCAAAGCGACCCGTTGACTTCCAGATGGCCTCGGCCTTTGCCTCATCGAGTGAGCGTCGGTAGCAATACGAATCGTTACTCGTCTTATTGCCGCCCGTCGAGGGCATCTTGTACCAAATGACGGACGATTCGAACGCCGTAAACAGCGGAGGATCGTAGTCCTTGCCGCCTCGATCGAGCTCGACCACATCACCGACAAGCGAAGCGCCTGCCAGATTTTGCGCATAGAGCTTCCACGAGGAGTTCGCAAAGTTCATCTCGACCCAAGCGAACACGCCATCGCCGGCGCGGACATCGTAAAACGAATACCCCGCGCCCTCAATGGGGTCCTCGACGAGCGTGGTGAGCGAGCCGTCGCCCAAGTTGAGCACACCAAGCGTGTTGGCATGCAACGCAGATGCCGGCGCCATCATCGCTGCAGCATAGTCGCCATCGCAGTAGTACAGCAGCGTGCCCAGCGGCAATGTCCATGAGGCCGTGGGTTCAAGATCGATGTCGACGGCATCATACTCATCCGTAATCGAGACAATCTTGGAGTCGTCCTTGATAACCTGGGGCTCGCCGGCAGCATCGTCACTCGTGCCCGTTTTTTTCGAGCATCCGGCGAGCACCGTGGCAGCACCCGCGGCAGCTCCACCGAGCACAAAGCCGCGGCGCGAAATTCCGTTTTTAAGGCGATTGGCGACACCCATTAGGCGATCTCGGCGCGAGCGGCCTCGATGGCGCGCGTAAGCTGATCGGCACAAGAAGTCTTCTTCATGCCGCAGGTATTACCGGCGAGAACCTCGATCACGCGATCGGCAGGAGCGCCCTCGACCAGCTTGGAGATGGCCTTGAGGTTGCCGTCGCAGCCGCCGGTAAACTCGACGCCTAGCACCTTGCTGCCGTCGTCAGAGAGATTGAGGTGAATATTGCGAGCGCACACGCCCTGCGGTTTGTAGTCAAAACCAATCATTGAGATCCCCTCTCATAAAGATATTTCAAGAGTCTATTATCCCCGCCCGGGCCGATATAGTATCGCGAGCACCGATTCAACATCCTACGATGCACGGACTAGCGGGGGCAAGATTAGCAGTCCGCACCCTGCGTGTGGACCATACGCTTCTCACGATACATATTGTGGTCGGCAATGCGATACACATCGGCCAGCGTATTTCCAGCCGTCTCAACGGTCGCCACGCCAATCGACGCGCCGACCGTTAGGGCTTCATCGCTCACCGTGGCAAGACCGAGACGAAGGTCTTGTTCCAGCCCGAACGCAGACTCGCCGTCAGTATGGGGGCAAACCAGCAAAAACTCGTCGCC
Source organism: uncultured Collinsella sp. (assembly GCA_934655965.1). Lineage (GTDB taxonomy): Bacteria > Actinomycetota > Coriobacteriia > Coriobacteriales > Coriobacteriaceae > Collinsella. Next base: position 35,480 of record CAKUHK010000009.1, on the reverse strand, counting down.
GCCAACGCGCATCGGCAGGCAATCATCACCAGCCACCCGCAGCAGCACGGACGCTGTCCGTCGCAGCAGCTCATCTCCCATCTCGTGACCATGGATGTCATTGGTCCGCTTGAGATAATTGCAGTCCAGCATGATCACGCTCACCGGCAAGCCCTCGTTCACCAGGCTATCTCCGCGCGATTCAAGGTAGTTACGATTGCGAAGCCCCGTCAGCTTATCTTGGTATGACAGCTCCTCGGCATGCTTGACCATCGATATGTTGTGCGTCGCCACGACGACCGATTCCAGCCGGCCTTGCTCGTCGCGATGCTGGGGGACGACCTGCAGCGAATACCAAGTACCTCGACAATCTCGCACCTCGGCGGCCAAGTATGGCACGCCCTCCATACGATCCCGAAGTGTCTTCATATCCACAAGTCCCACAACCGCTTCACGGCTTTCGGGGCTCACGATATCTCGGCAGACCGTGTCCATAAAGTCATACGCCTCGCTGTGTTCGGCAAATATCTTCGCTATCGCCGGCGACATGTTGATTCCCTCGATCTCGAGCGTATCGAGATGTAAAAGGAAGGTCGAGTCGTAGATGGCACTTATGGCATTGATAATGCCGAGCTGTTTATCCTTTTCGGCTAAGTTTCGATGGTCAACGATATTTCGCGCTAGCAGCACCACAACCCAAAACGCAAGACAAACCAACACACCGGCGGCGACAAACGAAACTCTGCCGGACATGACCTCCGCTTTGGGATACAGCGCAAACAGGCGATAGTCCTTGTATGCCGCACGCACGGCATACCATTTGCTTCCGCGATACTCGATACGTGTCAGGCCTTCGTCTTTCCACTCGATTCCAGATCCGGCAAGGAGCCGAGCGAGCGACACGTCGACATCGGGATCATTAGAGGAGACGATCTCCGCATCCTCCATAACAAGCACCGTGGGCCCTTGATGGAAGGTGCTGTTTGCAAGCACGTCGGCTATGGCATATGAATAGTCGTCCGCCGTATCGGGGACGAATGAACGGTATGCCAGGGCAACGCCGTCGCCATACGGGGCAGCGCAGACGGCAAAAACAACATCGCGGCGCTCAACGACAGTTGAGTAGGACACTTTGGAACCTTGATACATCGATGCGACCGACGAGCAAGCCAGTTCTTCTCGCCATAGCATGAGCGGATCGCGGCCATCGATGTCGTAGTGGGCGGTCATATGGCCGTCGGAGTCCATGACCATCAGCCCCGAAAGGTTCTCGGCATGGACATATTGCTCGATAAGATCGTCGTTAACCTCAACGCGATCAGGGGGCAGGAACGTCGCAAACGATTCAACCGCAGCATCCAAATCGTGCGTCGCCTCGGTTTTTCTTCCCTGTTCGTAGCGATCATATTTTTCGCAAGCGTTTTCCAAAAACACCATGGCCTCTTGACCGAATCCAAGCGTTTTATAGAGGCAGCGATGCGTGCCGACCATAAACAGCAGATTCAGCAAGACAATGCTGGCAACAACGCTGACGACTATGACAACCAGGTTCTTTTTGTGCAAGAAGCGCTCATCATTTGTCATGGATTCGCTCCTTGCTCACTCGTCGTCGCTCCCGCCTTGTAATTGCCCACAATACGGTCAATCGTGCCATCTCGATCCATGTCGAACAGCACGGTGTTGAGGGACTTTACATACGACCCCTCATAGCTGTTCTCAAACGCGACGCCCAGATCAACCGTCATAACGTTGTCAGCGAACACGCGATAAAGGCCGGGGTACTGGGCGACGAGTCGGTCAAGCGACCGTACGTCCGCCATCCAGCAGTCCACATATCCTTTGGCTAGAGCGGCTTTGCAGAGTTCGGCAGAGCCATATGATTTGATTTGAACGTCCGGCGAGATCCCCAGATCCCCCGCAAGCAATCGACGTTCACTCACCGAGCCCGCAATCACCGCAATGGTCCTGCTTCCATCGAGATGCGCCAAGGACTTGATACCACTCGTTTTCTTGGCGGCAACCGAGACCGTTACGGTTAGATACGGCTCGGTCCAGTAATACTTATCCTCGCGATAACAGGGCGAATAATCGCACCATAGGCAATCGATATCACCATTTTTGAGCAGCCGGTCGCGATCGTTCCAGTCAATTTCAACAAACTGCGGCTTGAGCCCCGCACGCTCACACGCCTCGCAGGCGATATCGATATCGATACCGGCGTAATCGCCTGTGGTATCGACATATACATAGGGGTCGTTATCCGTAACGCCAATTTTGAGCACAGGGAGATCCTCGTCAGCCGTACTCGGCGAGGAAGAACTATTTCGATCGGTATACGTCAGGACGGCCGTACAGGCAGCAACAAGAACTATGAGCGCGAACGAGACGATGACGACTCGTTTAATACGTCTGGGCACGCGCCTCTTTTCATCGAAATAGCAGTAGAGGTTCATTTTATTACCGGGGGCTGCCGCGGCAACGAAAAAAAGCGCCTCGCCCAAGACGGGCAAGGCGCCAATGGTTGAAATGCATCCGCAAGCGGTCGAATTGGATCGACCCTACTCGAAGTTCAGCTGCTCCAGACGGTCGAAGACCGTATCGATACGAGTGAGGAAGTCCCACGGATCGAAGATCTCGTCGAGCTTCTCCTGGCTGACGGTGCAGCGCGGATCGGCCTCGAGGCGCTCCTTAAAGGTGGGGCCGGAGACGCAATCCTGTACCTCGTGCCAGGTTGCCATGGCGTTCTCCTGCACGATAGCGTAGGCGTCCTCGCGGGTGATACCCGTGTCGACGAGAGCCAACAGCACCTTGGAAGAGAAGATGAGGCCGCGGGTCTTGTTGAGGTTGGCCATCATGCGGGCAGGGTACAGCTGCAGACCGTCGATGACGCGGATGAGGCACTGGAACATGTGGTCGAGGGCGATGAAGCTGTCGGCCTGGGCGACGCGCTCGGCAGAGGAGTGCGAAATGTCGCGCTCGTGCCACAGAGCAACGTTGTCGAAGGCAACCTGAGCGTTGGACTTCACGACGCGCGACAGGCCGCAGACCTTCTCCATGGTGATGGGGTTGCGCTTGTGCGGCATGGCGGAACTGCCCTTTTGGCCCTTGCGGAACGGCTCCTCGGCCTCGAGCGTATCGGTCTTCTGCAGGTTGCGGACCTCGGTTGCGATGCGCTCACAGGTGGCAGCCGTGGTAGCGAGGACACCGGCGAGGTAGGCGTGATGGTCGCGGCTGATGACCTGCGTGGACAGCGGATCGTGAACCAGACCCAGGTGCTCGCAGACATACTCCTCGACAAACGGCTCGATGGAGCTGTACGTGCCGACAGCGCCCGAGATGGCACCGAAGGCGACGTTCTTGCGGGCATCCTCAAGACGGTCCAAATCGCGCTTGAGCTCCCAAGCCCAAGAGCCAAACTTCATGCCGAAGGTCATCGGCTCGGCGTGAATACCGTGAGTACGGCCGGCGCAGAGCGTGTTGCGCTCCTCGAAGGCACGGCGCTTGCAGATCTCGCCGAGCTTCTTGACGTCCTCGATGATAAGGTCGCAAGCCTGAGTGAGCTGGTAGCACAGAGCCGTATCACCAAGGTCAGAGCTGGTCATACCGTAGTGAACCCAGCGGCTGGGCTTGGGCTCGCCCTCGGGGACGTCGGCGTCGATGTACTCCTTCATGTTGGTCAGGAAGGCGATAACGTCGTGGCGCGTGACCTCCTCGATCTCGTCGACCTTTGCCTTCTCAAAGTTGGCATGGTCGCGAATCCACTGGGCCTCGTCTTTGGAAATACCGATCTTGCCGAGCTCCGCCTGGGCCTCGCAGGCCAGGACCTCGATCTCCTGCCAAATGGCGTACTTGTTCTCGAGGGAGAAGATGTGTCCCATCTCCGGGCGGGTATAGCGATCGATCATAGCGGCTCCTTTTTGGCTATTGGCACGTTGGTCGTAACCCAACCATTGTACCGTGCGCAGGTGCAAGTATGGGCAGCAGGCATTAACCTAACATTTTGCGGGGGCCGACGGCAAATCCGGGTTCGGGGAAACACAAGGGTAAAGTTTGTTGAATCTGCCATTCCCGAAATCTGCCGCGCTCGGTGGAGCGGGCAACGGGACGTCCGCGTATTTGCTTTGCAAATCCGCACCGGCTTCAGGCGCCTTACGGCGCCTTCGCCTGCTCGCTACAAACGCTTCGCATTTGTTTTACGCTCGCACCCTGTCGAGTTCGAGTCCCGGCACTTGGCAGTAAAAAGCACGGCAGCGTGACGCTGCCGTGCTTGTGCTTTTTGTTGGAGCGGGCAACGGGACTCGAACCCGCGAGTGTCAGCTTGGGAAGCTGATGCCTTACCACTTGGCGATGCCCGCTTGTGTGTTGGCTAGTATAACGCGGTTGTCTTGTTTGATACAAGGGTGGCGATGCTTGTTTTAGCTGTGGAGAATCGTTTCTGAATTAAGCCAATTGTGGAGACAGGGACCTTTGCCACCTTCTCTTCACCAGTATTTACCTGCAGTTTTATCCCATTGTTTTTCACAGGTGCCATTTATCAGATATCGGGCAAGCGTTTGGTCAGCTTCCGGTACTTACCCGCATGAACCTCGGGGGTAGCCTCGTCTCACGCGTCGCAACCTCCCCGTGCGGCGCACGAGGGATAAGGAGCAGCCATGTCCAACGCACCCACGCACTCTGTCCACAGCGCAATCACCGCAGGATCGCTGCTCCTAATCCTCTTTTTGCTTATAGGCTGCATGACACCGGGTGTCGCGCTCGCTGTCGACGGCTATGATTCACTCGGGTTCCGCACCATTAGTGATGAATGCGGACCCTTTGGAGTTGGCAAATACGAGGCACAGGATTCTTCCATCGCCTACTGCATGAATCAAGAGCGCTTTGGTCCCAGCACACCTGGCGGCCCCTGGCTCACCTACAATCAAGGCTGGGTGTGGCTCGAAGACGAGTTTGCGGCAATTATCTGTCATGGTTACCCCACCGCCACGTCCTTTGGCGGACACAACCTGTCCCCCGATCGCGCACGTGCCGCAACTCAGCTTGCCGTCTGGATGCTCAACGGTACCACCCACACCGACGGGTCTTTTTCATATACAACCGCCCAAGGCGTCACGAAGAGCGGTAACTTTACCGGCGACAACGAGGTCGTTGCCGCCGCCCGTTGGCTCCACGACAGCGCCAAGTCGGGAAGCATCAAAGCCGCACCGCACCGGGCACGGCGCTATCTAGGAACCGTGTCGGGCGGCAGTAAACGTCAGGACATGCTCTACGTGCTTCCGGCCATCTCCGTGTCCTTCCAAAAACAGTCTGCCAACGCTTCTGTCACCAGCAAAAACGAAACCTACAAGCTCGATGGGGCGAGGTTCGACATCTATGAAAGCGCTGGCGATAAGCGTGTCGGCAGCATCCAGATGGACGGCAACGGCCGCGCACAGGCGACACTTTTGCCCAACACGGCATATTATCTGGTCGAGACCAAAGCCCCGGCGGGTTATATCCTCCGAAGCGACCGCATCACCTTTTCCACCGGAAATAATGGTGGGCACGTCGTCATCGATGAGCAGCCCGGCACCATTACCCTGCGCATCGCAAAGGTCGATGCCGCGACGGGCGCCGGCCCTCAGGTCGGCACATCACTTGCCGGTGCTGAGTTCACCTGCGTCTCACAGTCAACCCCCGGTTGGACACACACCCTCACGACGGACGAGGACGGCCGGGCGACGCTCACCGACATCCCTCTGGGCACCTTTACCATCTATGAGTCGAAAGCGCCCGAGGGCTATCTGCCCTCCGATGAAACCTGGAGCTACACCGTCGGCGCCGACCAGCTCGGAGATATGGGCGTCGTCGAACTCGAGAGCCGCATTCCTGATATCCCTATCGCTTTTGACCTTGAGATTTCAAAGTTCAAGGACTACGGCAAGAGCGATGAGTCTGGCATAGAGCAGCCAGCGGACGGCGTGGTCTTTGAGGTCGTCAGTAACAGCTCGCAGCAAGTTGTCGGAACGCTGAGCAGCAATATTTACGGCTTCGCATCAACCAAAGATCTGACCAAAGCGTGGTTTGGCGTAGGCGAACGCCCCGATGGCGTCCACGGAACCATACCGTATGACCGTGCCGGCTACACCGTTCGAGAGGTTGCCAACACTGTTCCCGAGGGCTTTAAGCAGACGGGAGAATGGACCATCACGGCAGAACAGATCGCGGACGGTGCAGAACTTCAGTACATCGTTGATAATCACGCGCTGTCGACGCACCTTCAAATCGTAAAGCGCGACGCCCAGACCGGCTCCCCCGTGCCGCTCGCCGGGTTCACATTCCAGCTGCTCGACAGCAACCGTGAACCGATCTCGCAGACATGCTGGCATCCGACTCACCAGATCATGAATACTTTCACGACCGATGAGACCGGTGCCGTCACCTTACCCGAATCTCTGAACCCGGGCACCTATTACGTGCGAGAGGCTTTGGCCAAGGAACCCTACCTGCGCGGAGATGATTTAGAGATAACGATCCCTGCCGATATGAACCTGACACCCGTTGCGATCGCCTCGTTTTATGACGAGCCGGCAACCGGAACCATCGAGGTCGTTAAGAATGATGCCGTAGGCGGGCATGCCCTTTCCGGTGCTGTTTTTGACATCCGTGCCATCGGCGATATCATGCGTCCCGATGGCAGCATTGTCGCCCTTGACGGCGAGACCGTCGCTACCATCACGACCGACGAGCAGGGATTTGCATGCGCGGACCATCTTTCGCTGGGGCGCGGAACCGTCACCTACGAAGTTGTCGAGGTGCAGGCACCTGAAGGATACCTACTCGACCAAAACGCTCATACCGTTGAGCTATCGTACGCCGACCAGGAAACGCCCGTAATCAAAGCGCACCTCGACGTTTCCGATGACTACACCAAAGTCGATATCTCCAAAGTCGACCTGACCGGCAAGCAAGAAGTGGTAGGCGCCAAGCTCGCCACCTACGGCACCGACGGCGCGGAAATTGACGCTTGGACCTCCTTGGACAAGCCGCACCGCATCGAGCATCTTTCTCCTGGCACCTATACCTTGCGCGAACTGATCTCCCCGCGCACCTACGACCTTGCCGAGGAGATGACGTTTGAAATTAAAGCCACGGGAGAAGCACAGGCCGTGACCATGAAGGACGCGCCCATCAAAATCAAGGGGAGCGTCGACAAGCGTCAGGAGATCGCCCAGCCCACCGGAAAGGAATTTGTGGCAAACGGCGACGGTAAAAATAAAGCTGAGGCACAGACTAACACGCAGGGCGCCTTCTCCTACACCATCGATGCCAAAAATGAGTCAAATACCTGGGTCGATGAGTTTACCGTCACCGATGACCTTGAATGTGCCAAGGATGGTGCGGCAAAACTCATCGCCATCGAAACCCCCGTCGTAACCGGTGACCTCAATGGCCTTTGCAATGTGTGGTATCGAACGACTCCGGCGGGGACGGTAGACACAAGCGAGGAAGCCAACGCGACACTTGGCGGCGGGCACGAAAACCCCTGGCTCGAAACGGATGAAGTCAAGAGTCTGCTAGGCGAGGACCGGCGCATGGTCGATTACGACGGCTGGCACCTTTGGAAAGCCGACATCCCGACGACGGAGTCGGTCACCCTCGAAGCGAAAGAACTCAATCTTTTGAGCGACGCCACCATCACGGGCATTCGTTTTGAGTACGGTGCCGTATCGGCCGACTTCACAACAAGAGATACTGTTGAATCTTGGACCCGCGAGGGCCTCAAAGATGAGCACGACGATCTTGATGACGCGAGTGCCACCCTTGCTTCGGATATTCACGGTGCCGTAATCCATATGCAAGCCACATCATCCTATACGCCTCAGACCGCGCTAACCAATAGTGCTCATGTCGACCTCTGTCGCAATGGCGGTGGCAATGACCTTGAATCGCATGACGATGATTACGTCATCCAGCGATGCGCCATGCCGCAAGATTTACCAGCAACGGGCTCTATCCCCATCGCCGCCTGCCTCACAGCCTTCGTGACAACCGGCGCCGCAGCCATCTGGTTTGCCCGCCTAAAGCTGGCATCGAAACGTCGCTAGCTCAATAAAAAGAGGCGAGCCAGTCTCCCGGCTCGCCTCTTTTTTCATATGTAGCGCAGTAGCTATTCCGCTGATGCAGACCCACCGTCGATGAGTGCCTGATCGGACTCGGAGATGCCGTCGGCACCCAAACTCTGCTCGTGTTCCACCTCTTCGTTGATTGTGGATTCAGGCGTCGAGCCTTTGACTCCCACGATATAGGCGGCCCCAAAACCAAGAGCAATGGCGATCAGGGCCAAGATGAGATAGACGGGCCAATGGCGCTTGATGTACGAAAACACGCTGACTCCTTAGAGATCAACCTACGAACGACGAATGACCTCGGTCACGACCTCGGACACCGTAGCGATGTTTGTCGGATTGACGTTGTGCGGCAGATCGTCCTCGGTGTAAGCGCAAGCCAAGCGCGGGCCGTCAACACCGGCAATGGTGAGGGCGCGGCGGCTAGCTTCGAGCGCGGCGTAGGCGTCGGTCTTGGCATACGGCATCTCAAATGCGCCGCAATCGACATGGAATGACTTGCATACCTTGTTGACCAAGTTCATGATGCGCCGGTCGCCCTTGAGCAACTGCTGTTCACCCTCGACCGTCACGACCGAAAGCCTGCCGGCACCAACGGACTCGAGGTTGATGAAGAACACGCCGCGAAGCTTGTCGCGATGCGCGGCAAGGAATGCCTTCATACCGGCACCATCGCAGTCCGAAGCGCCTGTAGCCACGAACCAGATGTCATGACCGAGCAGCTCGTCGTCACCCATAGAGGCAACGGCTGCGAGCATATCCTCGGAGGAAGCGCCGTCGGAGGACGTGGCGCCACCCTTCCAGCCGCCGTCGTCATCCTCGAAGTTGTCCCACGAGCCGATGCCGCGACCAGACTTCTTGGCATCGTAGTCGTCCTCGACACCAAGCCAATCACTCATGCTGTCCTGCTCGTTTTTCTTTTTGCGGCCGAACAGGCCACCCAAGCCGCGCTTCTGAGGCTTAGAGGTCGCGGCGGCAGGAGCCGAGATAGTCTCAAGCGGCTGGACATCCGACGCGGACGCCATGGGAGGAACGACCGGAGCCGATGTGGGCTCGGGACCCTGTGCCGTCGCAAAGGGATCATTGACCTGAGCCGAAGGATCGGGAAGATCGAACAGCGACGTGCGGGAGACCACGTTTGCCTGCTGCATCGAAGGAAGCGAGGGGTCGGGGACCGACGCCAGCGGAGACGCAGAGGGCATGGGGGCCGGCGCGGACGCCGGGTCGGGAATATTCATTTGCGGGCGCGGCGACGTCTGAGACGAAATCTGCGCCATCAGGGAGTCGACCGTCTCGGTTTGTGTAGGGGCGGAACCAGCGACCGTAGCACCGGGATCGCTCGGAGCGGGCATGGTAAAGATCTGCGTCGAGTAGGGCCTCGACTCATCCTTCTGGGGAGCTTCGGCGACCGCGGGCTCCACTTCTTGTTCAACGACGGGGGGCAGATCGGCCTCGACCTGCTCCTCGGCCGCATCGAGCGCGTTGGAATCAACTTCGACGGCATCCGCAACCACGGTATCGCCCGCGGCACTTTCGTCCTCGGCAGACGCGGAAAGGGGCTCGGCGATCGCGGTGCCCTGCTTCTCGAACGTCATCGTGGCATCGAACGACACCGTGCTATCGATCGGTTGCTGGGCCTCGAAGGAGGTCGTTGCCTCAGCTATATCTGCAGACGCAGGCTGCGGCGCCTCGAAAGACGTCGTGGCGTCTGCAACGTCGGCAGTCGGCGCCGGTTCGCTTTCATTCTGCTCGAACTCCTGCGCCGCGCGCTCGCGCTCCGCCTCGGCAGCCTGTTGCTGGGCGATAGCCTCCTGCTCGGCCGCCTCGCGAGCGGCAGCACGCTTTTCTTCAAAGTCGTCAACGAACTTCTTGCCCTTTGCAAGCGCACCCTTAAAGAAGCTGGAAGCACTGGCGCCGATCGAAGAGAACGCGGACGCAATATCGGCATGAGGCGTCGTCACGGGAAGCTCGGCCGAAAAATCGGTGTCGCTCTCATAGGACACGCGCTGCGGATACTCATCGTAATCTTCGTCAGCACCGTCGGCCTCAGCCTGAACGGGAGCAGCGGTCGCCAGAATATCCAGTCCGGCAGCAGGATCAACTTCGTTGGCGACCTCGGGCTCTGCCTCAACGGGAGAAGCGGCGACCGGCTCCGCGGGCACCGCGGGCGATGCGGGAGCGGTCGCAGCAGGGGCGGGCTCAAACGACGGCTCCTCGCCCTCCTCGTAATCGAGCGTGCAAGACTCGGGGAGCATGCCGAGGGCGCGGATAGCATCCGAGCCAAAGCGGATGTTGCCGGCAGCATTGCGATAGAGCTTGGGCTCGGGCTCGACGGCCTCAAGCGCAGCGGGCTCCTCCGCCAGCTCGGCAGCGGGCTCATCCGCCACGGGCTCCTCGGACAGAGCATCTTGGCCCTGGACCTCGGGGGCAATGACGCCAATCAGAGTCTCGTCTGCGGAGGCACCCTCAAAACCATCGATCTGCCCATCAAAGGTCTCGTCCTGCGTGGACTCAGTCTCGGGAGCGGCCGGCTGGCCAAACTCGTCCTCGGTATAGGCAGGCTCTTCGTACTCGATGGTATTGCCGTAATCGTTTTGCTGCTGAGCCGCGGCATACTCGGCCGCCGCGCGCGCCATCTCCTCGGCGCGACGCTTCTGCTCGCCAAAATACGTGTCAAACGGAATATCGTCAGGGAACTCATTCTCGCCCTGATAGGGGGCGACGTTATCCATGACGCCCAGCATGGCGGCAACGGACGACTTGTTGCAAACCGAACCAGATGTATAGGGAAGGATAAAGCGGTTGGAAATGATATTGGCAGCGTTCGCGAGCGCCACGAGAGAGGCGAGAATCGCAACGATCCACAGCAGGACCTTCAACACACCGGGAAGCGGCAAGATGCGAAGGATAGCAATTGCCGCGGGAGCAACCGTGGCGATCGGGAGCAGCTTGGCGACCAGTGCGCGATACGGCGCATAGGGCTCGCGGGCGAGCAGCTCGGCGCGCGGGGAGTCGTAATGCGCCACGACGACGACCGGGCGATTGCGCGGAGACGCAAGCGGGCCCGACGCCTTGTGGTAGGCGATGACGTTTTGGCTCACACCCGTCTTGCCCAGGCGCGAGATCACGGGGCGACCGGTTCGCTCAAGCACATAGAGCACGGCTCCAATGATGGCCAGTAGGGTACCGACTAAACCGATACCGCCGCCAATACCCATAAGCAAAGCACCGGCAAATGCCAAGATACCCGTGACCGCGAACGCCAGCCTACTGGGTGCAGGGGCATTAAACTCCTGCACCTCGGGATCAAAGCCGTGGTTGCGGAAGATCTGAGCGATATCCTCGGCAGCCAAGCGCTCTTCTTCGCTGCACGCCGGCGTGATACCGGTGTTCTGCAGCAGGTGGTTAATATAGTTCTGGGTGTTCGCCATGTGCGCTCCACATCCATAATCCGACAAATAGGCCCAATGCATGCACATTAGAACCGTATATAGTCGAAAGTATACCCCGAGCGGGCGCAAACGACCGAATTCTGGGCATCTTAACGCCCCGAGCGGACAAGGATATAGTCTAATCTCCATATCGGATTAAAATCATGGCATCAAACACCTTCCCATGCGAGGATCCTATGACGGCAAGCGATACAACCGCAACGAATAAAAAGGGGTCGCCGGAGCCCGGTTTCGACAAGACCGCGCAGCGCATCCTCAATCTGTTCTTTGTTCTCAACAGCTCTCCCGAGCCATTGACCACGGAGCAAATTGTCCTGGATTCTGATCTTGGTTACGGTTCGGGCAATATCGACTCAGATAAGCGCAAATTTCGCCGTGATCGCGAAAAACTTCTCGAGCGTGGGATCACAATCAAGGAAGTCCGCACCGCAGGCGCCCAGGAAACCGAGGAAAGCGCGTGGACGATCGACCGCGAGCACACGTTTGCGGCAGGCGGCCTCATCACCGCAGACGACGCGGACATCTTGCTTGACGCTATCGACCAGACCCTTGCGACCGGGTCCTCCGCCTTTGCCACACCGCTTGCAGACATACGCTTCAAAATCGCCTACCTCGCCGGCACGTCGACCACAGGGGAGCCTCCCGCCCATCGCTCGCCCACCGTCGATGCGGTGTGGACCGCCTTTGCCGAGCGTTGCGCGCTACACTTTTTGTACCAAAACAGCCGCGGTGAACAAAAGGAGCGCACGGTCTGCGTCTACGGTATGTTCGAGCGCGAGGGAACTGCGTATTTCTGCGGGCTCGACAACGCCACCGATGAAATCAGGACGTTTCGCTGTGACCGCATCGTCCGCGCATGGCGCCCCTCGAAGGCCTACTCCATCCCCGCTGACTTCAACCTGAACGACCGCCTGTTCTTTTCATTTGATTTTGCCGACCGGGACCCCGTTGCGGCAACGTTTTCGTTCGCGCCGCAAGCTCAGGCTGATATGGTCAGCGGCCTTACGCGCGGGCGAGGGGAGCTCGCACACACCGAAGAAGCCTGGACCTGGACCATCGGCGTGCGTGACCTTGATGCCGCGGCCTCGTTTTGCATGGAGCACGCTATGGACGGCATGAGGCCCGTGGCCCCCAAGGAACTCAAGCAGGCGTGGAACCGCCTTATCGAAAGGACGGTGCATGAGCATGCCCGCGCGTAAACTCACCAGTGAGCAGAGGCTCTCGCGCGCCATTGACGTCATGGAGGCCCTCTACGCCTCCGGCGAGACGGGTATGACGCGGGATGATATCTGCAGCCGCTTTGATATCACCGGCGCCTCACTCAACGAAATTATCAATATCGTCTCGACGCTCGCCGACCGCGAGTCGGGCGCCCGCATCATCTGCGAATGTCATGACGACCGCATTATCCTGACGGGCGATGCGGGCCGCGTCCTGCCGCTACGCCTGAGCGCCGCCGAAGGCGCCGTGCTCAATCACGAACTCGAATCACTGGGGATTGAGTCCCAGGCGGCAGCGCGCATCAGGCATGCCCTTTTGCCCGAAGAACTCGGTTACAACCAACGCATCGTCGACACCGTAGTCCATGGATCGCATTGGCAACAGCTGAGCTGCGCCATTCGGGACGGCGTGCGCTGTCGCATTACCTATCGGTCGATGGACGATGCACAGCCGCGCGAGCGTCTCATCGATCCCTTACGCATCGCGACACATGGCGACCAGACCTACCTAATCGCCTGGGATATCGAAGTTGATGGGCAACGTTCCTACCGCATGGACAAAATCGAGGATCTTTCCCTCACCGAGGATTCCGTCGAGCGCCACACGCCTTCGGCCGCATCCCTCCACGACTCCCTCTCGCAAGCGGAGCAGAGCGCAAAGCTCCTCATGCCGCTCGACATGGCAGAGCGTCTAGACTGGGCCGGCATTATGTCGATCGAGCCTAACGGAGCAGGTGCGGCGACGGCAATCGTGCGCTACAGCTCCGAGCGCTGGCTGTTCAGCCAGGTTATAGCAGCGGGCGGAGCCATCCGCATTCTGGATGACCCCGCCCTGTCAAAACGTCTATGCGATATGGCGAAGACCTTAGCTTGTCCGCTCTAACGGCGGCGCTCGTGCGCTTGGCGCCACAACTGCAGATAGTGACCGATCTGCGCCGATTCTATGCGCTGATAGGAACTCGTGGGCAGCGAAGTTAAAAACTTCTTGCCATAGCCCTTCGTCACCAGGCGCGGGTCGGCCAAGATGAGCACGCCGCAATCGGTCGACGAGCGAATGAGGCGGCCAGCGGCTTGTTTGACCTCGAGCACGGCCTCGGGCAGCGAATAGCGTGCCCAAGCGCGATCTTCGCGCAGATTGCGCTCGCACGAGAGCGGGTCCGTAGGGCTCGAGAACGGCAGCTTGGGGATAATGACGCAGCGCAGCGTCTCGCCGCTGGCATCAAACCCCTCCCAGAAGGCCTTGAGCGCAAAGAGCGACGAGGTCGGCTCGTTAATAAAACGGTCCCGCAAACGGCGCGGAGACGAGTTCCGCTGCTGGCAGTTAAGCTCCAGGCCTGCACGGGCCAGCTTGGGTTCCACGCGGGCGAACAGGTCCTCCATGTCGCGCCTGTTGGTGAACAGCGTGAGCACCGATCCGCCCATGGCAAGATGGGCATCGACCAGCACGCGCTCGAGCGCCGACAGGTAGCCTTCACGATCGCGCGGGTCGGGGATATCGCCGGCAACGACCACCGCCATATTCGAGTCAAAGTCATAGCTCGAATCCAGGTGCAGCGACGAGGATGTAGAAGCACCGATGCGATCGAGGCCGACCGCATGGTTGAAGTGCTCAAAGCTCTTGGAAACCGTCATGGTCGCCGAAGCAAAGATGGCCGTGTGAACCTCGGGCAGCCACTCGTTGGCCAGGGCCTCACCGATATCGATGCGCTCGGCGGTCATAGACTCCCCGCCCGCACGCAGCCTACGGTTGACTTGCAGCGAGTAAACATAGCGCTCATCCGTACCGTCGATGATGAGCTTGAGGTTCTCGGCCAGCTCGTGCAGGCGGCGCGAAATGTCGCCCAGGTCGACAACGACCTCGGGTTTATCGGCAGAGACGGCCTGCACCAGCGCGTCTACACTTTTATCTGCCTGCTCCAGCGCGTCGATTGCGGTGTGGGCCGACTGCAAAAAGTCGTGCCAGTCGTCCGACTCACGCAGTTCGGGGCCAATCCACAGGTTCGCATTGTCATAGCCCCCTCGGGCGCGGCGACCAAGCTCGCGCACGCCATCGAACACATCGGCAATCGCCATGCTCGCGCGGGCAACCGTCGACGTCGCCTTGGCAGTGAGTCCCAGATAGAGTGTTGAGCCCTCGGAGGTGGCCAAATCACGGGAAACCTGGCTCAGCGCGCCAGCGCTCGAACCACCCAGACGCTCAAACAGCACGCGCGACTCATCGGCCGAGACCACGCGCGCCCACTGGCGGCGGGCCTCGCGCTCGATAGAATGGGCCTCATCGACCACCCAATGGCGAATAGGAGGCAAAATCCTTCCCTCGGCAGCAACGTTGCGGAACAGTAGGGAATGGTTGGTGACCACCACGTCCGCATGCGCAGCACGGCGGCGCGCCCCATGGACCAGGCACCTATCCGGAAAGAATGGGCACAGGCGACGGGCACACTCGCGCGAAGCCGTCGTAAAGTCGGGACGGTTGACGCTTCGCCAGCGAATGCCAAGCGAGTCGAGGTCGCCATCGGCAGACTGGCACACATACGCCATAATCACCGCAACCGCCGTGAGCGTGTCGGCGGGATCGCGCTTGGTGGTGATCTCAACCTGACCGCGACTCATGCGCTCGAGCTTGCGCAGGCACGGATAGTGGTCGTAGCCCTTGAGTGCGCAAAACGACAGGCCGTCAGGCAGTTGCTCGGCAAGTTTTGGCAGCTCATGATACATAAGCTGATCGGCGAGGTTATTCGATTTGGTCGCAATGCCAACCGTGATGTTGTTGCGGCGGGCGGCCTCGGCAAAAGGCACCAGATAGGCCATCGATTTACCGACGCCCGTTCCCGCCTCGATCACACGGTGCGTTCCCGTAACAAGCGCGTCGCGAACCTCAAGCGCCATCGCAATCTGCTCGTCGCGCGGCTCGTAGGTGGGATACATGCGATTGACCAGACCGCCCGGGGCATAGTCCGCCTCGATTTCCTCACGGCTCGGCATCTTAAGGACCGGCAGTTCGTCGGCGTCCACGCGGTCGTCGGCGCGATCGGCCTTGAGCACATCGGCGCGGGCGGCGCTGAGGGAGAAGATAGAACCGGGGTTCTGCCCCGCCAAGAACGAGAAGATAGGGCGATAGGACCAAGGCACGTCCGGATGCATGTCAGCTAGGCGCGCCATAAGGCCCTGGGGCAGGTCGGTGAGCGCCACGAGCAGCACGCGCCATACGCCACACAGGGCGTCGACGTCGGCGTTGGCACGGTGCGACACCGAGTCGCACCCAAACAGATCGGCCATAAAGGACAGTTTGTGTGAGGCCAGCCGAGGCAGCGCTATGCGCGACAGCGCCAGCGAATCGATCCAGATATCGCTTACGTTGACGCCGCCTTTGACCGACTCGATAAACGAGCGGTCGAACGTGGCGTTATGTGCGATTACCGGGCAACCACCGACAAAATCAGCGAGAGCGGCAACGGCCTCCACGGCCGACGGGGCATCTGCCACATCGGCATTCGTAATACTCGTGAGCTCGGTAATCTCGGCGGGAATCAGCTGTTTGGGATGCACGAAGGTATCGAAACGGTCAACGACCTCGCGGCCCGAAAGGCGGGCCGCCGAGATCTCGATGAGCTCATTGTCCTGCACCGAAAGACCCGTGGTCTCGGTATCGAGGACGATAACGTCTTCCTCGATGAGGCCGAAGGACTGCGTTTTGGCGCGTTCGGCGAGCGTGGCATAGGCATCGATGACAAACTGCGGCGTTCCTGACGAAACCGCGTCCTCGATTAGCATGCAATGCCCGCTCGACGAAGGCCCATACGGATCAGGCTGTCGCAGACCTGCGGGAATGTCATGTCATCGGTATGGCGAATCTCATCCGGATACAGCGACGTATCGGTCATGCCGGGAATGGTATTGGTCTCGAGGATAACGGGGCCGTCCTCGCTCACGATAAAGTCGCTGCGCGAGATGCCCAGGCAACCGAGAGCCTTGTGGGCGGCACAGGCAAGTTCCTGGGCGCGGGCGTAATTCTCGGGCGAAATCTGCGCCGGAATACGGTGAATATCCGTGGGGTCGACGTACTTAACGTCCAGGTCGTAGAACTCGCAGTCCTCGGGCTTGCGGATCTCGACGATCGGCAGGGCGCGAACTTCATCCTCGCCATACACGCCCACCGTGATCTCGGTTCCCTCGATGCACTTCTCGACCAGCACCTTATCGCCGTACTCAAAAGCCTTGGCGATTGCCGCGGGCAGCTCGGAGGGCTCATGGACCAGGGAGATGCCATAGCTCGAACCGTTGACGGCGGGCTTCACAAAGCAGCGGTCGCCACAAATCTCGACGATACGATCGATATCGACCCCATCTCCCGTCTCGAGCGCCAGACCAGGGGCAATGGGGATGCCTGCCTTGGCGTACAGGAGCTTCGAGACCTCTTTATCGGCACCACAGGCGCTCGCGAGCACGCCCGAAGCCGTGTAGGGGATACCCAAGGTCTCCATGGCACCCTGCATGGCGCCGTCCTCGCCACCGGCGCCGTGCATGGCGATAAACGCCACGTCAAAACCGCCGGTCGCCATGGTTACCATAAAGTCTTCGGCGGCCGTGTCCAGAAGCTCCACCGAAGTGTAGCCGGCCTCCCTCAGGGCCACCACGACGTTCTTTCCCGAATTGAGCGAGATCTCGCGCTCAGCGGAATGACCGCCCGCCAAGACCGCTACGTGCATGTTCTCTAGGCTTTTACCCGGCATGGGCAGACTCCTCCTCTATAATTTCTGCAGCTGATACCATATTGTAGCGATACCGTCTACGTTTCCCCAAAATCGAAAGGCTTCCATGAATCCCAGGACTAAATCTCAGGACATTCGCGACTTGAGCCAAAACGATATCCGCGAGCTTGTTGCCGAACTTGGCCAGCCCGCCTTCCGCGCGAAGCAGCTCATCGAGTGGGTCTTTGAGAAGAACGTTTGTTCGTTTGATGATATGACTAACCTACCCAAGGCCTTCCGCGAACAGCTTAAAGAGGCTTTTGCCTTCGATACGCCGACAGAGCTCACCAAGCAGGTTTCCAAGGACGGCTCTCGCAAATACCTACTTGAGTATCATGACGGCATCTCCGTCGAGACCGTTGGCATGCCCCGCCGCAAAAAGCTGTCCGTCTGTGTTTCCACCCAGGCAGGCTGTGGCATGGGCTGCGCTTTCTGCGCCACCGGCCTCAACGGCCTCAAGCGCTCGCTGACTGCCCAGGAGATCGTTGACCAGGTACTCCACGTTTCTAACGATTTTGGCGAGCGTGCAACGAGCGTCGTCTTCATGGGCCAGGGCGAGCCCTTCGCCAACTATGACGAGGTGCTCAAGGCCCTGCGCATCCTCAACGATCCTGACGGCATCGGTATTGGCGCACGCCACCTTACCGTCTCTACCAGCGGCGTTATTCCCGGCATTCGCAAGTTCGCCGACATTCCAGAGCAGTTTACGCTTGCCGTCTCGCTGCACTCCGCCATCCAATCTACGCGCAACAAGCTTATGCCCGGCGTTAAGAAATACACGCTGCTGCGCCTTCACGAGGCGCTCCAGCTCTACACAGAGAAAACCGGTCGCCGCCCGACGTATGAGTACGCCATGATCGAGGGCGTCAACGACACGAACCCCGAGATGCAGGCGCTCTGCGACTTCTGCGAGGGAACGCTGTGCCATGTCAACCTGATTCAGCTCAACGATATTGAGGGCAGCCCGCTCAAGCCGTCGCCGATCCACAAGGTTGAAGATCTCCAGCGTCGTCTTGAGTCCCGTGGTATCGAGACCACGATCCGCAATTCTCGAGGCAATGATATTGATGCTGCCTGTGGCCAGCTCAAGCAGCGCTTCAAGGTACAAAAGAACGCGTAGGGAAGACCAACCCGAACGTTTCATGTGAAACATCGAACAGCCCCGGTAGCTTAATTGCAACCGGGGCTGTTCCATATTCATCGTTCGTTAGAGCTAATCGGACGAAATTCCTCTTTAATCTGAACGAAATAAAGGGTCCTTGTTCTGAATTTCAGACAAGGACCCTTTAAAAATAGGCGAGTGATTGTTAGGTACCTAAAAACCTACATTCTCCCACTGGTGGTTAACCCACTCTTGGTTAATCTTGGGATTCTTAGTTACCTGAGCCGTACGCATTGCGACATCCTCGGTCATGACATCCATTTTCTTCTTAGATGTATCTACAATATCCCGTGCACCACGAAGCAAGCGGCCGCGTAGCTCATCATTTGTCGTAACCTTATACCCCGCGAAAGCACCGACTGCAACGGTTGCGGCTAAAGCAAGAGCAGTCAGAACTTTATTCTTCATCCTGGCCTCCTTGATCAAATTGGATCATCTCACCAAGAATGCGAGACAGTTCCTCTTCATCCTTAAATTCAATCTCGATCTTATTCTTACCGCGAGAGCTCTTTACGCGAACGTTTGTGTTAAACACCTGACGTAGGACACGTGCCGCCTTTTTAAAGGACTGAGGCGTCGCAGGGCGAGGTGTTTTCGGAGTCTCTCCGGCAGAAAACAATGGAGCAAGATTTTCTGTCGCACGGACGGATAACCCCTCAGCAACTACCTTCTCTGCCAACTTTATACGTGCATCTTCATACGGAACGGCAAGGATGGCACGCGCATGGCCAGCAGTCAGCTTACCTTCAAAGATCATCTGCTGAACGACCTCGGGGAGATCAAGCAGACGCAGTGAGTTGGTGATGGCAGAGCGGGACTTGCTGACTGCTTTTGACAAAGCCTCCTGAGTCATACCACTCGCATCGATGAGCTGTCGATATCCCCTAGCCTCTTCAACAGGGTTAAGATCCGAACGCTGCAGATTCTCAATGAGTGCAAGTGCAAGCATCTCTTCATCGTCAACATCTTTGATAATGACGGGGAGTTCTTCGAGTCCTGCGAGCTTTGAAGCCTGATAGCGACGCTCGCCGGCAATGATCTCATAACCATTACCATGCTTACGCACCAAAAGCGGCTGTAGAACACCATGCTCCTGAATTGACTCGCTCAATTCACGAAGCTCAGTCTCGTTAAAATGAATTCGCGGCTGATTAGGGTTCGGAACGATATCTTCGATAGGGAGTTTAGTCTCCGAAGCCGCATTTGCTGGTGACGCGGCAGAACCGCCAGTCTCGTACTCGGCTTCTGAGACCAAGGCGTTGAGTCCGCGGCCCAATCCGCCGCGCTTTTTAGGGCTAGGCACGCTTAATCACCTCTTTAGCAAGGTTCATATACGCCTTTGCACCCTTATTCTGAGGTGCATAGGTAATTACTGGCTCACCGAATGACGGCGCTTCCGAAATTTTTACAGTACGCGGAATCAAGGTCTTAAATGCCTTCTCGCCAAAATACGATTGGACCTCTTCGACAACCTGATTCGAAAGCGATGTACGCGAATCATACATAGTCATAAGCACGCCATATGTATCAAGAGACTTATTCAGGCGCGATTTGACCATTTTCATCGACTCGAGCAGCTTCGTAACGCCTTCAAGTGCGTAATACTCGCACTGAATCGGAATCAGAACGCTGTCCGCTGCAGTCAACGCGTTAATGGTAAGCAGCCCGAGTGAAGGAGGACAGTCGATAAAGATGAAATCAAACTCATCCTGAATCGGCTCGAGCAGATCTTTGAGGCGAGTTTCACGAGCAATAGCGCTTACAAGCTCAATTTCGGCGCCAGCAAGCTGAATAGTTGCCGGAATAACAAATACTTTTTTACAATTTGTATCCAGAACAAGCGATTCAGCCGGAACGTCATTCAACAATGCATCATAGATGCAATGTTCAAGTTCTTCTTTTTCGATTCCAAAGCCACTGGTGCTATTGCCTTGCGGGTCAAAATCAACAATCAAGGTTTTTCGGCCCTGTTCACCAAGCGCTGCTGCAAGGTTTACGGCAGTCGTGGACTTACCCACACCGCCCTTTTGGTTGATGATTGCAATGATACGCGTGTCTTTAGCGCTTTTAGAACGCTTAACGTCGCGAAATCCCACGGTCCCTCCTGGTGTATTTTAAGCTGTTAAACGGAGGATGTTTCACGTGAAACATTCCGAATCGAGATCAACCGCTATGTTTCACGTGAAACATAGCGAATCGTACATAACCATTATGTTTCACGTGAAACATCTAGGCAAGCGGATTCTTCTTCGCCATGCCATTAGCACGTGGAAGAGAAACTGATGCAGGGCGTGACTTCTTAAGAATAATGAACTCGCGATGACCTAATCCATTCGGTAAATCTAAATCATCGGTAAGAAGCGTTGTAAAGCCACAGATCTTGGAAGCAGCCTCGCCAGAATCAAGCTCTTCATCCGTGGGATTGCCCTTAGTAATGACAAAGAGGCCGCCGTCTTTCAAATAAGGAGAAGCATATTCAACAAGAACCGGGAGCGGAGCAAGCGCACGAGCAGTAACAACAGCAAATTGCTTCTTATGAGAACGTGCATATTCTTCTAGACGATCATGAACAGCACGAGCATGCTTCAGGCCAAGGCTCTTTACAAAAGAGTTAACAGCATCGACCTTCTTACCAACTGAATCGATAAAGGTTGCCTTACGACCACTGGCAATAGTCAGAGGAATGCCAGGGAAACCAGCACCAGTGCCCATATCAAGCAGCGCGCCCTCAGGGGCTTTATTAATATAAGGAAGTAATACCAGTGAGTCTAGAATATGAAGGACAGCAGCATCTTCGATATTTAGGATGCGTGTGAGATTGGTAGTCTTATTGGTCTCCAGAACAAGATCCAGATGCTGAATACAGGTTCGAAGGTCATTCTCAGAAACCTTCAAAGAATAGTCTTTGCAATACGAAGTAAGACGGCTAAGCATCTGGTTTGCCTGCTCATCAGTCAATACAAACAAGACGACTCCTTTCTGACAAAAATCAGTGTATCGAGAACTTTTGACAAAAAAAGGGGACGTGGAAACCACGTCCCCTTAGCATAAGCTCGAGTAGATTATCGAGCAACAATCACTACGTGACGATCGGGGTCAGATCCCTCGGAATGAGTATCGACCGCATCGTTGCCACGAAGTGCAATATGAACCAGTCGGCGCTCATAGGCGTTCATAGGCGGAAGCGAAACACTCTTGTGAGTGCGAATAGCACGCTCGGCAGCAGACTGAGCCATGGAGGCAACCTTGTCCTGACGACGACTCTTGTATCCCTCAACGTCCACCACAACCGGATACCTAAAGCCAAGCTTACGGCTTACCAGAAGCGAGAACATAACCTGAAGGGCATCAAGCGTACGACCGTGACGACCAATGAGAACAGCAAGGTCAGGAGCCGTTACATCCAGAATCAGCTCGCCCTCATCGCCCTCATACTCATCGATAGGAGAGTTGGCGGCATCGAAGTGCGAAAGGATGGAACGCAGAATAGAAATCGCAACATCGGCAATGGTGTCAAGCTCCTCATCGGTCAGCTCTTCACCAGCCTTGTAGCGCTGTGCAATCTCGGGATAATCGCCCGCAACCTGCGGGGCAACCTCCTCAAGCATATCCTCGATGATCTCTTCAGACATAACGTACTCCAAAAGTTAGGTACCTAAATAAGATTGATATCCCGACTACTTCTTCTTGTGCGGACGCGGCTTCTTCTCGCGGCGCGTAACCTCAACCTGCAGCGGGGCGTTCTTAAGACGCTCCTCCTCATCGGCCTTGGCCTTGTCGATAACCTTCTGCGTCACGAAGATCTGCTGGATAACCTGCCAGGCAGAAGACACGTCGTAGTACAGCAGAACGCCGACAGGCAGGCTCCAGCCCATCCAGAGCATCATGACGGTCATGACGACGGCCATCATGCGCATGCTCTGAGCCTGCTGACCAGTCTGGTTGCGCGACATATACAGCTGCGGAATCAGGGTCAGGACGGCAAACAGGATCAGGCAGACCAACGCCGGCAGAGCAACCATAAAGCCATCGGCAAAGGAAGCGCTCGGCGTCGTGGTCAGATCGGGCAGGATGTTAAAGAACGAGAACGTACCCTCGTCAAAGTACTGCGGCAGATTGCGCAGCAGCGTGAACAGGGCAAACAGGATAGGCATCTGGATCAGTAGCGGCAGACAACCAGCCATGGGGTTGAACTTGTTCTCGCTGTAGAACTTCTGCATCTCCTCGGCCTGACGCTGGGGATCGTCGGCATAACGCTCCTGGATCTCGAGCATCTTGGGCTGCAGCACCTGCATACGGGCCGTCGACTTGGTCGACTTGAGCATAAGCGGCGTCAGCAGCAGACGGATAATGACCACCAGGATGATGATGGACAGGCCCCAGTCGACCGCAAAGGTCTGGATGAGCTTGAGCAGCTCGAAAAGGATGTTAACGATCCAATCCCACATGTAAGTTTTCCTCCGATAGCGAGTGCCCGCTAGGGCACAGGGTCATAACCGCCGACGTGCAGGGGATTGCAGCGAGCGATGCGCCTCACGGCAAGCCAGCAGCCTCTCAAAACACCGTACTTCTCAATCGCCTGAACGGCGTATTGCGAGCACGTTGGATAATAAATGCAGGCGTCAGGTAATAAGGGCGAAATAACCTGTTGATATATGCGAATAGGAGCGATGGCAACACGTCGCAAAACGTGATTGCTCATCGCTCCTCCCCGGCAACGCCGGCGCGTTTCATAAGCGAACGCAATGCCTTGTCCATCTCCTGCGGCGAGGAAACCCTCGTCTTGGGAGTTGCGAACAAGATGATGTCATAACCCGCAACGGGAAATCCGCAGCTGCGGGCGGCCTCGCGCATCACACGCTTAGAACGGTTGCGCACGACCGCACAACCGAGCCGTTTAGCACCAACGAAGGCGACCCTTCCGGAGTCGCCTTCGCCAACCGATTCACATATGGTCATTCGAATCAGAGGGTGATTGAAACGACGCCCCTGACTGAACACATGCTCGAAATCTTGCCGAGACTTAATAGTCTTCATGCGAGATGTGTGTATCGCTGCTAGACAGTGAGACGCTTGCGGCCCTTGGCGCGACGACGGGCGAGCACGGCACGACCACCCTTGGTGGCCATACGGGCACGGAAGCCATGGGTCTTGGCACGCTTACGCTTATTAGGCTGATACGTACGCTTCATCTTAAGTTCCTCCTGCTGCATTTCGAGTGTCCGCGGGGACGCGGACGCAGATATAGACACGTGAGCTTGAAGATTGTAGGGAAATCAATGTTCAAATGTCAAGAAATCAAAGGTAAAAGGTTGCAAAGAGTACACGGTTCCCCCATAAGCAGAATCGGTATTTGAGGCAGTGGGCAACTTTTCACGATATTTCATCGAGTTTTCAACAGGTCATGTTGGCAATGTTGAGAACTTTTCGTCCGATTTCCAAAGTTTTCAACAGGTTTTGAAAAGTTGTCGAAAGATGAGAAACATTGCACGGTGAGCTACTATTTGTTCGAAACCTTTTGAAAGATTGCGAGCGGCATGTCTGACGACTTTTACACCATGGTCGACTCCGGAGATCCGGCACCCGACAACGAGCACATCACCGGCGTACGCGAAGAGCGCGACGAGGGTGAACAGACCGCAGTAAAAGCGCCGGCAGCGATGTATGCGGCGCGCATAGCGGTATACGACGACATGCTGTCGACCCCGCGCGTGATCGTCATCGAGCCGCAAGACGTCCGCACGTATCTGGAAGAGACGACCAACACCGTCTACCAATGCATGAAGGAGCAGGGCGGCCACATCTCGCTCATGGTCATTCGCGAGATTGTCGAAAACTTTATCCACGCTCACTTTGCAGAGCCCATCATCTCGATCCTGGACGGCGGAGACACGATTCGCTTTGCCGACCAGGGGCCGGGCATCGATGACAAGGAACGCGCCTTTGACTTTGGTGTGACCAGCGCAAACAGTAAGATGAAGCGGTATATCCGCGGAACTGGAGCGGGTTTTCCCATGGTGCAGGAGTACCTGGAAAACGCCGGCGGCGCCGTCTCCATCGAAGACAACATGGGCAACGGCACCGTGGTGACCGTGAGCCTGAACCCCAAGCGCGTGCAGGAAATCGAACGCGCCGGCGGGCGTGGCGCCGCCGTGCGCCCCGAGACCGAGCAGGCGGTCTATCCCCTGTCGGGAGCTTTTACACAGCAGCCCATGGCAGCACAGCAGCCACAACCGCCCATGATGCAGATGCAGCAGCCCGGTATGCTCCCTATGCAGGAATCCCCGGCGGCGTCGATGCCGGCGCTTTCAAACACTCCAGAGGGCATGCCTCCGACAGACCAGGATGTCGCCGCTCAACAATCGTCAGGCATGCCGGGCGGTCAGCAAATGGGTTATCAACCGTACCCGCAAGGGTATCCATACCAACAAGTACCGCAGCAGGGGTACGGGTACGCCCAGCAGTATCCGCAACAGTACCCGCAGGGATACCAACAGACATACCAGCAGATGCCTCAGCAGCAGTACAACCCATGGGTCCAGCAGGTACCGGCGCAGCCTTACCAGCAGTGGCCGCAAAGTTTTCAACAGCAGATGCCGCCCATACAGAGTTCTCAACAACCAGCAGCTCAAATGGTGTATCCTAATGCGGCGAATCAGTATGCACAGCCACAGCCGGACGTGTTCGTAAGCGACCGCGGCAACGCCGCGCTAGGCTATCTGGCGCAAAATCAGGCGTGCGGCGCAACCGATCTGGCGAGGGCGTTTGGAAATTCGGCCCCCACTTGGTCACGCACGCTCAATGATTTGGCACAGGCCGGCTTGGTCATCAAGCATGGCCAAAAATACCATCTGACCGAACTCGGCGCCGCTCGCGTGCGAGCTCAGAGCTAAAGGACGGGAGAGACAGTGGACGAGGAAGCAAGCATCATCCTGGGGGATGCCATCGCCTTTTGCCAGCGCGACGGCCAAGATGCACGCCTCATCAACATGCTGGGGCAGTCGCGCGCCGTGAGCCTGACCGAAGACACGCTCACGATCGAGGCCCCTTCGCGCTTTGCCATCGCGCAGCTCAAAAAGCACCAACCGACGATCGAGGCCTATCTAGAGGAAATCGCCTTTGCGCCGATCGCGCTCGACATCGTGGCGCCGCAGAGTGCCACGGCTGATTCCGCTGCCGCAGCAGCACCCGCCGCTCCCCCGATTGCGACCGCAGCAGCCGCAACGACACCCGCGCGCAGGGCCGGTGATGTTTCCCGTGAAACCATGGGAGAGGCACAGCAGGCGCCCGCGGCGCCGTCGGGCCCGGTGACATCAACGCCCGCGCCCGTCACGCATATGCCCATCGCCCACGACACGACGCCGGGCGAGGACTCGGGCATTGCGATCAAGAACACGCTTTCGGCCGACGACTTCCGCCGCATGATGAATCAGATGAAGGGCGGCGCGCCGGCAAAGACCGCGCACGCAGCGGCCCCCGCTCCGCCTGCGGCGGCACCGGCGGCGCCGGCGGAGCAGAACGCAGACGGTGCCCCGCTCGCCGCAAACTCAAAATTCACCTTTGAGAACTTTGTCTACGGCCCCGAGAACAGCCACGCCTATCGCTCGGCGCTCAAGTTCGCCGCTCTGGCGGACGAGCGCGGCACGTGCACGTCACTGTTCATCTACGGCAAATCGGGACTGGGCAAGACCCACTTGCTGCTCGCCATCAAAAATGAGCTCGCGGAGAAATCTCCCGAGATCAAGGTCAAGTATGCCAATTCCCAGGCGTACCTGGACGACCTGATGACCGAGTTCGACCGTCAAAAGAAGAGCAACGCCCCCATCATGCAGGCATACCACGGCGTGGACGTGCTCATCATCGACGACATCCAAAACATTATCGGCAAGCGCGCGAGCGTGGATTACTTTTTCCAGCTCATGGACGAGTTCATCCGCAACAACAAAAAGGTCGTGATCGCAGCCGATCGCGCACCCAAAGACTTGAGCATGGACGAGCGCCTGACCAGCCGCTTTAATGCCGGAATGCTCTGCTTGGTCGCAGAGCCCAGTTACGAGATGAAATACAAGATCTTGCAGCGCTATTACGAGAACACCATCGCCGCCGCGCCCGAGGCGGGCGATGATTCGCTGCTGGCGGCCTACGGGGGCGACGGCGGACACCTGACCGACGAGCACTTTAAACACATGGCCGAGGTCTCGGGCACCAACATCCGCGAGCTCGAGAGCTTCTGCGAGCGCTGTGCCGGCGAGGCGGGCGACCGCGAACGCGAGGGCGGGGAGCTCACCTTTGACGATATCGACACCATCGCCAGTCAGTACTTCGACACGTCGGCCAAAAAGATCAACGTTCAGACAGTCCAGTCCGTCATCGAGGAGCAGTACGGCGTAACGCATGAGGAGCTCATCGGCCCGCGCCGTAACGCCAATATCGCCAAGGCGCGTCACATCGCCATCTATCTGGCGATTGAGATGTGCGAGATGACGACCACGGCGGTGGGTGCCGAATTTGGCAACCGCAACCACTCGACCGTCAGCACGAGCTACAAAAAAGTCCAGAAGATGATTCAGGAAGACAGAACCGTCACCGAGGACCTCAAGTCACTACGAGACAAAATTACACTGCGCTCGTAGGGAAATAGAGACACCTGTTGAAAACTTGTCGAAACCACGGGCATAAGGTGTCTAAAACCCGACCCGCGGTGATGAAAAGTTTTGCGCAGGTTTTGAACGTGGAAAACGACCCCTGTTGCACACAGGCTACTGTCGATTCTCTTTCTGGGCCTGACCTGCGTCTTTGGGAGTAATCAACAGTTTCGTCAGTGCTATTACTATTATTAAGATATTTATATCTATAGAAAGGTATTAAAAGATGAAGTTCACCGTCAGCCAGAGCTCGCTTACACAAGCTATCGGCGTCGTAATGAAGGGAGTCGCTTCGGCATCCACCCTTCCCATCCTTTCGGGCGTACTCGTTAAGGCGCAGGACGGCATCTTGGAATTCCAGACCTCTAACTACACCATCTCGATTCGTCATCGCATCGCGGCACATGTCGAAGAAGAGGGCGAGATGGTTATCCCCTGCAAGATGCTCTCCAACATTACCAAGACGCTCCCCGACGCTCCGGTCACCTTTGAGCTGTCTGAACGCCAGGTGCTGATTGGGTGCGAGAAGAGCTCTTTTCGCCTGAACACGCTTGACGCCAACGACTTCCCTGAGTTTCCGGCCTATGCCATCGAGAGCGCCGTTGAGCTTCCGACCGACGTCCTGTCCGAAATGGTCGGCCGCGTGTGGCGCGTCACCTCGACCGACAAGGCCCGCCCCATCCTGGGCGGTGTACACATGAAGGTCGAGAACAACACCGTGCGCCTGGTGGCGACTGACTCCTTCCGTCTTGCCGTATGCGATACGCAGGTCGAGACCTCGACCCTCGAGGGCTCCTTTGAGCTCAACGTTCCCGCCGACGCCTTCAACGACGCTCTGAGCATTATGGCCAGCCAGGCCACCATCATGATCGGTGCCACCGACACCCAGGTCGTCTTTGAGGCCGGCAACACCACCTACGTCTCGCGCCGTATCGAGGGCGTGTATCCCAACTACAAGCAGCTCATCCCCGATTCGTGCGTGACGAGCGTCAAGATCGACGTGGCTGCCTTCAGCGCCGCCCTCAAGCGTGTAGCGGTTATCGCGAGTGCCAACCCCGCCGTCAAGTTCGAGATCGACGTCGAGAACGGCCAGATGGGCCTGTCCTCCATCTCCAATGACCAGGATCTGGCGCAGGAGACGATCGATGTCGAGGCCGAGGGCGAGTCAGGCACCATCGCCTTCAACTACCACTACATCTTTGGCTGCCTAAACGCCCTGTCCAAGGAGAAGGAGATCACGCTGGAGCTCAAGAGCTACTCGCAGGCGGGCATCTTCAAGTCCTACGACAAAATCAACTACTTGTACCTGGTCATGCCGGTTCGCATCTAGCGGTCGCTCCATGGCCATGTTCGCTCGCGATCTTTCCGTCGCACACTACCGCAGCTTCGATAGTTACCGCCTTGTCCTGGACGATGGCGTGACGGTGCTCGCGGGGCCCAATGCGGCGGGAAAGACCAATCTCATAGAGGCGCTGCAGCTGCTGACGAGCGGCGCCTCGTTTAGGCACCCGACCGCTACCGAACTGGTGCATGACGGCGTGGGCTCATGCCGAGTCCAGCTGAGGCTCGAGGGCGATGGTCGCGTGCTGGACATGGGGCTGAGTGTGGAGGATAGCAAACGCTCGTTTAGTCGCAACGGCAAGAAATGCTCCGCCGCCGGTGTGCGCGGCGTGCTGCCGAGCGTGCTGTTTTGCCCGGACCACCTGGACATGGTCAAGCGAGGTGCCAACGTGCGCCGCGCCGCGCTCGACGACTTTGGCGTGCAACTGAGCGCGCGCTATGCCGATCTGGCAAGTGCCTACGGGCGTTGCGTGACCCAGCGCAACGCCCTTCTCAAGGAGAACTGGTGCTGCCGCGAGATGCTCGGCGCGTGGAATGACTCCATTGCCCGCGCCGGGTCTGCCTTGCTTGTGCATCGCTTGGCCTTGCTCGACCGGCTGGCGGGCCATGTGCGCGCCACGTATGGGCAGGTGGCGTCCGGCGAGGACGCCAACGTGTCCTATGTGTCCACGTTGGGGGATTTGCCCCAAACCGATACACGCGAAGAGCTTAAAGACTGGGCGTACGAACGTATGCTCGCGGCCCTCGACGAGCACGCCGACGAGGAAATGCGCCGCGGCGTGACACTCGTGGGTCCGCATCGCGACGAGATCGAGTTTAGCGTGGCGGGGCGGTCTGCCCGCTCGTTTGCCAGCCAAGGCCAGCAGCGTACGCTGGTGCTGGCGTGGAAAGTGGCCGAGGTGGCGGTTGCCCGCGATATCCTGGGCACCGCGCCGCTGCTGCTTTTGGACGACGTGATGAGCGAGCTCGACGGTGAGCGCCGTGCCGCTTTTTTGCAACTGATCGGTGACGACATCCAGACGGTCATTACCACTACCAACTTGGGATACTTTACCGATGACCTGCTCGATCGAGCCAAGGTGGTGAGCATGGGTGAGGCGTGCTAATTACGAGCGTGAAAACGGCACGGTTGCCTTTGGCGGCTTTTTGGATGCCGAGCGCCAGCGCATTCTGGCCGCGGCGACACCCGAGCGCCGTGCGCAGATGGAGGCCGCCGAGGAGTCGCGCGCGGTCTATCGCGCATGGAATGCCGTGTGTTCGGGCACGCGCGAGGGGCGCCATGTGACGGGCCTGCGCTATCTGCCCGAGTCTAATGAGCTGCTGGTATATCTCGATTCGCCCTCATGGACGCAGGAGATGACGCTGCTGCGCGAGATTATCCGCGCACGTATGGAGCGCGCCGGGGCACATGTGGACGGCCTGGTGTTCAAAACGACCGCACCCGGTCACACGCCGCCGGCCGCCAGGGAGCGCTTACGTCCGGCCGTGGCCGAGCGCCCGCCGGCCCCGCATGCCGATCTGGATGATACCGAGCGCGCTGAGATTGAGCGCCAAGTGGCACCCATCGAAGACCAAAAACTGCGCGAGGCCCTCGAGAACGCCATGAGGGCCAGTGCCGAGTGGGCCAAGGGCGCACAAAGCAAAAAAGAGCCTTAAATCGCATCTGGTGGCCTTGTAGAGCCAAATACCCTCGTCCCCGAGGGTATTTTTTTACGATAAACTAGTAAGGCTGTACACATTTTCTTAACCGAAGGAGGACGTGTGGCAAACGAAAACGATTACGATGGCGGCGAGATTAAGATCCTCGAAGGTCTCGAGGCCGTTCGTAAGCGCCCGGGCATGTACATTGGCTCGACGAGCGCCAGCGGTCTGCATCACCTGGTGTGGGAGATCGTTGATAACTCCGTCGACGAGGCCATGGCCGGTTTCTGCACCGAGATTCAGGTGACGGTCCACGCCGACAACTCCATCACGGTCGTCGACAACGGGCGCGGCATCCCCGTCGACGAGCATCCTATCAAAAAGATCCCGACGCTCGAAGTCGTTATGACGATTCTGCACGCCGGTGGTAAGTTCGATAACTCGGCCTACAAGGTCTCGGGCGGCCTGCACGGCGTGGGTATCTCCGTCGTCAACGCGCTGTCCAAGCGTGTGGTCGTTCAGGTGTGCCGCGACGGCAACGTCTACGAGATGGAGTTCTCGCGCGGCAAGACTGTCAAGAAGATGGAGGTCGTGGGCACTTCGGAGACGACGGGTACCACCGTCTCTTTCTGGCCCGACGACGAGATCTTCGAGACCTGCATCTACGATTTCGATACACTGCACAACCGTCTGCAAGAGACGGCGTTCCTCAACAAGAACCTCAAGATCGTGCTGACCGACGAGCGCGAGGCGACTCCCCGCGTGGAGGAGTTCTGCTATGCCGGCGGCATCATCGACTTCGTCAAGTTCCTCAACGACGGCAAGGACGTTCCCGAGGCCTTTAAGGAGCCCATCTACATCGAGGGCAAGTCGGATCCGGACGCGCCCGTGACCAAAATGGGCGAGGTCGAGGTATCCCTGCAGTGGAATAGCGGCTACGGCGAGAACGTCATGTCGTTTGCCAACGACATCTACACCCCCGAGGGCGGCATGCACCTCGAGGGTTTCCGTACCGCCCTCACCCGCGTGATCAACGATTACGCCCGTAAGCAGAATCTGCTCAAGGAGAAGGACGCCAACCTGACCGGTGACGACGTGCGCGAGGGCCTTTCGGCCGTCATCTCGGTCAAGCTGCCCGATCCTCAGTTTGAGGGCCAGACCAAGGCCAAGCTCGGAAGCTCCTACATGCGTGCGCTGACGCTCAAGATCGTGACCGACGGCCTTGCCGATTACCTGGAGGAGCATCCCAAGCCCGCCCGCGAGATCGTCAAGAAGGCGCAGCAGGCCTGCAAGGCGCGCAACGCCGCCCGCAAGGCGCGCGAGGCGACCCGCCGCAAGAGCCTGCTCGAGACGGCGTCACTGCCCGGCAAGCTCGCCGACTGCTCGGTGCGCGACGCCGAGCTGACCGAACTCTTTATCGTAGAGGGCGACTCGGCAGGTGGTTCGGCCAAGGACGGCCGTCGCCGAGACATCCAGGCGATTCTGCCCCTGCGCGGCAAGATTTTGAACGTCGAGCGCGTGGGCGACCATCGCGCGTTTTCGAGCGACACCATCCAGTCGCTGATCACCGCAATCGGCTGCGGCGTCACGACGAGTGCCGGTGACGGCGGCGACTTCGACATCACCAAGGCGCGCTACCACAAGATCATCATCATGACCGATGCAGACGTCGACGGCGCGCATATCCGCATCCTGTTGCTGACGTTCTTCTACAAGTACATGCGTCCGCTGATCGATGCCGGCTATGTCTACGTTGCCTGCCCGCCCATCTTTGGCATCAAGGTGCGCAACAAGATTCACTACGTGTATCCCAACGGCCGCCAGCCCGAAGACGAGATTCTGCGTGACACCATCCAGAGCCTGGGCCTGAATCCCGACGACAACGACGAGGACGGAAAGGCCAAGGACGGCAAGATCACCAAGAAGCGCAAGGGCTATACCGTCCAGCGCTACAAGGGTCTGGGCGAGATGGACCCCAAGCAGCTTGCCTCGACGACGATGGACCCCAAGACCCGCATCCTGCAGCGCGTGTCGATCGAGGACGCCGTGGTGGCGGACCGCGCCGTGCGCGAGCTGATGGGTTCCGAGGTCGGCTATCGCCGCGAATATATTGAAAAGCATGCGCATGATGCGCGTTTCTTGGACGCCTAATCCCTGCGACTTTCCCAGCCACCGCACCTTCGCCCTCAATCGTCGGTCGCGTACCCAAGTACGCTTCCCTCCTCTTTCGGGCGAATCTGCGGCACCTGGAAAAGCCGTCTCCGTGGTAGGGAACTAATGGACCACGCAAACCATGAGGAGGTAACGTGGCAGACGATATCAACAATAACGAGGGCATGGACGAGGCCGGCGATGCCGGTATGCCCGATGATCTGAAACGCCTGCTCGCCCGCGCTGAGCAGGGCGAGGACGGCGACCCCGATGCCTACAACCCCGATGCCGACGAGGACGAGGAAGAGGATGACGACGGCGAGCTCGAGGAGAGCTTTGGCGAAGTCGACCGCGGCGCCTCCGCAGGCGAGGACATCAACGGCGGCCAGCTCCAGATTTCGGAGTTCGGCCGCGAGATGAAGCAGTCGTTCATCGAGTACTCGATGTCGGTCATTACGGCGCGCGCCCTGCCGGACGTGCGCGATGGCTTAAAGCCGGTGCACCGCCGCATCCTGTACGCCATGAACGAGAGCGGCATCTACCCCAACCGCCCGCACAAGAAGTCCGCCTGGACGGTCGGCGAAGTTATCGGTAAGTACCACCCGCACGGTGACTCCGCGGTCTACGAGGCCATGGTTCGTCTGGCGCAGTGGTTCTCCATGCGCACGCCGCTCATCGACGGCCACGGCAACTTCGGCAACATCGACGGCGACGGCGCGGCGGCTATGCGTTATACCGAGAGTCGCCTGGCCAAGCCCGCCATGGAGCTCCTGCGCGACCTGCAGAAGGATACCGTCGACTGGCAGCCCAACTACGATGAGTCGCTCGCCGAGCCCCAGGCGCTGCCCGCGCGTTTCCCCAACCTGTTGGTCAACGGCAGCCAGGGCATCGCCGTCGGCATGGCAACCAACATCGCTCCGCACAACCTCACCGAGGCAATCGAGGCCACCTGCTACCTGATTGACAACCCCGACGCCACTGTCGACGAGCTCATGCAGATCATGCCCGGTCCGGACTTCCCCACCGGTGCCATCATCATGGGCAGTGCCGGCATTAAGCAGAGCTACGAGACCGGCCGCGGTTCCATTACCGTGCGCGCCAAGGCTCATGTGGAGTCCACCAAGACCGGCCGTAGCCGCCTGGTCTTTACCGAGATTCCCTACATGGTCAACAAGGGCACCCTGCAGGAGAAGATCGCCCAGCTCGTCAACGACAAGCGCATCGAGGGTATCTCGGATATGCGCGATGAGTCCAACCAGAAGGGTATCCGTCTGGTCATCGAACTCAAGAAGGGCGTCATCCCGCAGGTCGTGCTCAACAACCTGTACAAGTACACCTCGCTGCAGACGACCTTTGGTGCCAACAACCTGGCGCTTGTCAACGGCGTTCCCAAATGCCTGAGCCTGCGCGAGATGCTGCAGCACTACATCGACCACCAGGTCGACGTCGTCACCCGCCGCACCCGCTTTGACCTCAAGAAGGCCCAGGCGCGCGCCCATATCCTCGAGGGCTACCTGATGGCTCTCGACCATATCGACGAGGTCATCAGCATCATCCGCTCCTCGCAGACCGATTCCGAGGCCAGCAGCCGCCTGATCGAGCGCTTTGGCTTTACGCCCGAGCAGACCACGGCCATCCTCGAGATGAAGCTGCGCCGCCTGACCGGCCTGGAGCGCGACAAGATTCAGGAAGAGCTGGACGGCTTGCGCCGCGCCATCGCCTACTACGAGGACCTGTTGGCGCACGAGGAGAAAATCCTGGGCGTCATCAAGGAAGAGATGCGCGAGATCTCCAAGAAGTTCGGCGATAAGCGCCGCACCGAGATCAGCCATGTCGAGAAGGACCTGGACGTCGAAGACCTGATTGCCGACGAGGACATGGTCGTGACCATCACCCACACCGGCTACGTCAAGCGCATCCCGGTGGCCGCCTATCGCGCCCAAAAGCGCGGCGGCAAGGGCGTGTCGGGCGTCAACCTTAAAGAGGACGACGTTATCGACGAGATGTTTATCGCATCCACGCACGAGTACGTGCTGTTCTTCTCGAGCAAGGGCAAGGTCTATCGCCTGAAGGTGCACGAGCTGCCGGTTGGCACGCGCCAGGCGCGCGGCACCGCGATCGTCAACCTGCTGCCTTTCGAAGAGGGCGAGAAGATCGCGAGCGTCATCAGCTGCCGCGAGTTCCCCGCCGACGAGTACCTGATGTTTGCCACCAAGAGCGGCATGGTCAAGAAGACCGTGATGAGCGCCTACGACCGTAGCCGCCGCGACGGCCTGATCGCCATCAACCTGAGGGACGACGACGCGCTGCTCGCTGTACGTCGCGTGCGCGAGGGCGACAAGATCATCATGGCCACCACCGCGGGCAAGGCGATCATGTTCCCCGAGGACCAGGTGCGCGCCACCGGCCGCGATACCAGCGGTGTCCGCGGTATCGGCATGAAGGACGGCGTGAGCGTTCTGGGTATGGAAGTCACCAATGGCAACGGCGACCTGTTCGTCATCACCGAGCGTGGCTACGGCAAGCGCACGCCGGTTGCGGACTACCCGGAGCAGAACCGCGGCGGCCAAGGCGTCTACACCATCCAGATGACCGAGCGTAAGGGTAACCTCGCGGCCATGAAGACGGTGGGCCCGCAGCACGAGCTGTTCATCGTGACGGAAGGCGCGACAGTCATTCGCGTCAAGACCGACGAGATCAGCCAAACCGGCCGCGCCACCCAGGGCGTCAAGATGATGACCGTCGACGACAACGACCGCGTATGCGCCGTAGCCCGCATGACAGCCGCCAAAGAAAAGCCCGAAGGCGAAGGTGCGGAGGATGCATCTGCAACTAGCACCGAGGAAGCCCCCGTCGACCTAGGCGACGGTAATGAAATACCAGAGGATCTCCTAGACGAGTAAGAGGAACGAGCTGGTAGAAAATATCAGACCCCTTATATCGGCGGTCGGCGCACGGCGCGCCGACCGCTTTTTTGACAATCTTGGAACCCCGTGTCGGCCCTGGCTGCCCGGCGGCATGCGAAGTCGATCG
>CAKUHK010000008.1:0-43078 GCA_934655965.1 uncultured Collinsella sp. | reverse complement strand
AATGACTCAATTACTCCAGTCGCTCTATTTGCTATTTAGCTATTGGGCCTTTACTTAAAGACAACGAATCGAATTACAAGGGCAACCGTTATGATCGCAATAATCAATAGCAGGATTGTCAGTCGATGCTGCTTACGTCGTTTACTTGATGAAACGAAAATCGATTTTCCTTGTTTTGGCATCTCGAGATAACGAGCCGAATGCGTCAAGGTTTGCTTGGGTCGAGGACCTCTATGCTCTCGAGCTGCGGGCGCATTCGTTGGCTCGGCATTGATTGCGCTGTTTTTTGATAACGGTGCATCTTTAAGATATACGGGATCTCCTGAGGCGACGCCCATATGCTTGCGTCCTGTTTGGGCATCCTCGAGTGTTTGGTATCGATTCCTCGTTACATACTTGGGCTCTGGATCATCAATGGGCTCTTGCGAGATATGGGGGCGATGAAACCGCGTCGGCTGCGGGGTGGATTCTTCCCCCTGAGCCGGCTTAAACGTATTGTTTTGGTTTTGGTCGTTCATGATGCCCTTTAGCTCGTTACCAACAACGCATATGCGCTCATTGTAAGCCCCTTATGCTGATTTGCCAGGGATATACGCACTATTTAAGGGCCGGTTCAAAGAACCTTAACCTTCCTAAAACCTTAGTCAGATGCACTTAGATATGCTTATAGCACTGGACTCAAAAAACTTTATAGCAAAATGTATATATAAGAGACGGGTGGGCATATATAAGAGCGTCAAACGAAGTCCCAGTCACCTAGAAGATGACTCGGCAGCCCTTAAAAGGAGTGGTAAACATGGCAAGCATGGTTCCTTATCGTTCGGTTTTTGGCGTTCGTCCCTCTGCTAGCTCGCTGTTCGATCTGTTCGATGATATGACCGACCTGGCAAACAACTCGATTGCCTCCAAGGCGTTTCCCGTTGACGTTGAGGACAAGGGCGATGGCTATGAGGTCAAGGCTTATCTGACTGGCGTCGCCAAGGACGACATCGATGTTGAGCTCAACGAGGGTCGCCTGTCCATTAGCGTGAATGTCGTGGAGGACGAGGAGAACGAGGGCAAGAACTTCCTGCAGAAGGAGTTCAGCTCGTACAGCGCGACGCGTGGCGTGTATCTGAAGGACGCCTCGAGTGAGGGCCTTTCGGCTAAGTACGCTGACGGCATCCTGACCGTTACGGTTCCCAAGATTGTCGAGAAGAAGAACGTTACGAAGATTTCCATCGACTAACGGCGTTGCTGCTCTGTCTCAATCGAGAGTCTGAATAGGGGGCTGGGAAGAGATTCCCGGCCCCCTATTTTTTATTGCGAGGGGCTATTGAATGCTCATGGGGCGATATTGTCCTGCGGGACGTATGGTGAGTTCCCGCGAGCCAGAATGTCTGGTCGCAGTGCTGCCGATCTCATCGTCAAGTGTTGCATCGAGCGCTCGGGCGTAACTTTTGACCGTCAGGCTCGGACGATTGTTGTCTTGGCTGATATGCATGGCGATGAGCTGCTCGGTGCGAACGGTGACGAGTTCGCGCGCCGCGTTGGCGGCTTGGTCGTTGGAAAGATGGCCTTTTGCAGATAGAATTCGCTCTTGGAGGAAGCGGGGGTAATCTCCCTGGCGTAACATGGCCACATCGTGGTTGCTCTCGAGCGCAAGAACTCGGCAGTCTTTAAGCGTGTCGATGGCATGACTTGATAGCTCTCCGGTGTCGGTGGCAAATCCAATAGAATCGCCAAGGGCATCAAATCGGTAGCCAACGGGGTTGATGACGTCGTGTGATGTCGAATAGGTTTGAATACGAACCCCGGCTATCTCGAGCACGTCGCCAGGATCGAATTCTTCAACGGGCACATGTGCAAGGCTTTCTTTGGATGCGAGCGTATTCCTGCTGGCAAAGAGGGGGCCGCGCCAGTGCTTGCACCAGACATCGAGACCCTTGATGTGATCGCTATGCTCATGAGTAACAAAAAGGGCCGAGACGTTGTCTGCCGAGAGCCCCAGTTCTGCCATGCGCTTCAATGTCTCGCGACGAGAAAGGCCGTCGTCGACCATGATGAGCCCCTGGGGGCCTTCGATGAGCGCGCAGTTGCCTTTTGAGCCGCTGCCGAGGATATGAAGGTGCAGACGAGACATAAGATTCCAAAGGATACAATGGGTGCGGTCGAATAGAGGAGGAAGCGAATGCCAACGGTATCTCAGCATTATGGACACCATGCTGCGTTGAGGGCTGATGATAAGGCCCCGGCAACGCGGCAGACGGCTGCCCCCGTGGTGCTCATGGTATCAGGTGGTGCGGACTCGACGGCACTGCTCCTTATGGCTTGCACATCAAAGCTGGATATCCAGGACGGGCGTGGTGTAGCCCCCATCGCGCGCGAACGGCTGCACGTGCTGCATGTGAACCATCATCTGCGCGGCGAGGCATCCGATGGCGATGAGGCCTTCGTGCGCGACCTGTGCGCTCAATATGGCTTGCCGCTGTGTGTTGAGCATGCCTATTTTGACGGCGAGTCGGGCAATATCGAGGCCGCGGCGCGCGAGGTGCGCTACGCCGCGGCGCGCAGATATGTTCGCGAGCTCTGCGCCCAGACGGGGGCACCGCGAACGGCGGCTCGTATCTGCACCGCGCACACGTCTTCGGATCGCGCAGAAACGTTTTTGATGAACGCGATTAGGGGGTCGGGGCTCGCGGGCCTATCGAGCATTCCTCGCCGGAGGAATATCGTGGTGCGCCCCTTGCTCGACCTCACGCATGATGAGCTCGTGAGCTATCTGCAGGTGCACGGTCAGCCATGGCGGGAAGATGAAAGCAACGAGGACGTTTCGTACCTGCGCAACTACGTACGTCATCGCGTGATGCCGGTGGTGGCTCAGCGCAACGCGAGCGTGTGCAAGACGATCGGCGCTGCCTGCGAGATCCTGGGGGACGAGGACGCGTTTCTGTCTCAGCTTTCGGCGCAAGCCTTTCGAAGCTGCCTGCGCAAAGAGGCGGCGGGCGCGCTGGTGCTCGATGCGCGCCGTCTTGCCGCCGCTGAGGTTGTGATTGCACGGCGTATCGTGCGGTTGGCGATTAAGCGCATCGATCCCGACGCGCGACCGGAGATGCGGCACGTGGAGCGCGTGCTCTCCTGTGTCGCTGCGGGCTCGGGCTCGGTAACGCTTCCTGCGGGAATTGATGCCCGTGTGGAGTTTGGCATGCTGGCGTTCAAGGCCCCGGCGGCGCGCGAGGGCTTAGTGGCCGACTGGATCTCCGTTCCCGGTCGTCTGCCGCTGGGGGCGGGGCGTATGCTGACAGCAGAGCCGATGGCTGTGGAGCCGGGGCGCGATATCGTGCACCGTGCCCGCGAGCTTGCTGCTGCCGGAGAGGTTGCGGCCTTGGTGGATGCGGCGGCCCTGGGGTTCGCCGACCGCGATAGCGAGCGGATCCTGGCGGGCTCGCGCGGGGAGATTCCCGCCGAGGCGCGATTGGCGCGCCTGTGGGTGGATAGCCCTGTGCCGGGAGACGTGATGTGCCCGTTGGGGATGAATGGTCGAAGCAAGAAAGTGTCAGACCTGTTGAACGAGGCGCGCATTCCTGTTTCAGACCGCTCTGGCGTACCCGTGGTAAGAACGGCTCCGGGAGGTGCCGTAGTATGGGTCGCGGGCGTTCGCGCGGACGAGCGTTTTAAATGCACGGCCGCAACGCGTGTGGCGTATCTGCTCCGCGTGGTCGATGCGGAATAGCGCCTTGCGCCAGCTATTCTGTGCGACGTTGACGGTATTCCCGCGCTGATGGCGCACAGGCTGGTAAATATACCCCGTGCGCTGCTAGAATGTGTAGTTCGCGTCCATACGGCGGTGTGTGGACGATAAGCACAAGAAAGGGTTGTCATGGCTTCTCAACATCCGGATATCGAGAAGGTTCTGTTTACGCAGGAGGATATCGACGGTATCGTCTCTCGCCTAGGCGAGCAGATTACTCGCGACTACGCGGGTAAGGATCTGGTGCTGATTGCGGTCCTGCGCGGCGCCGTGGTCTTTATGGGCGACCTGATGCGCAAGATCGAGCTGCCGACCAACATCGATTTCATGGCTGTTTCGAGCTACGGCGACGGAGTGAAGTCCTCCGGTATCGTGCGTATCATTAAGGACCTGGATATCGACATCCGCGGTCGCGACGTGCTGATCGTCGAGGACATTCTGGACTCGGGCCTGACGCTCAAGTATCTGATGAAGAACCTCGAGAGCCGCAAGCCCGCTTCTCTGGAGGTCGCCGCCTTCCTGTGGAAGGACGTTGAGGACCGCGTCTCGGCCGTCACGCCCAAGTATGTTGGAACCCATTGCCCCGATGCCTTTGTGGTGGGCTACGGCCTCGACTATGCCGAGCGCTATCGTAACCTTCCGTATCTGGGCATTTTGAAACCGGAGGTTTATTCGTAAGATGCCCGACGACCGTAACGATAACAATTCCCAGACTCCCCGGGAGCCTAAGATCCCGGGGATGCCCGGAGGCAAGAAGCCCACGCGTACGGGCTGGCTGTATTTTATTTTGGCTTGCGCGCTTCTGGGCTATGCCTTCTTTAATATGGGTTCCGGCTTTGCCAACTCCAGCAATACCGTAAAGCTCGCGACGAGTGAGATGGTCAGCGCCATCAAGCAGGATCGCGTCGAAGATCTGACCTATACGGTTCAGGACGGAAGCGTGACGGGTCATTACTGGAAGACGAAAAAGGACAAGGGCGACACGAGCGAGCTCAAGAGCTTTTCCTCGACCTATGTCGGTTCCGATTCGCTTGCCGAGCTCATGGCGGAGCACCCCGACACCAAGTACATCGTCAACACCAACGACCCCGATTTTTGGGGCGACTTGGCGATGAGCGTGCTGCCGACGATTGCCCTGATCGCCATCATGTTCTACTTTATGCGCCAGATGATGGGCGCCAACAACAGGAACATGCAGTTTGGCAAGACCAACGCCAAGACCAACGAGGCCACGCGCCCCAAGGTCAAGTTTGAGGACGTTGCCGGCGTGGACGAGGCGGTCGAGGAGCTCGAGGAGATCCGCGACTTCTTGAGCGATCCGGATCGTTACCGCAAGCTGGGCGCCAAGATTCCGCGTGGCGTATTGCTCGTGGGCCCTCCGGGCACCGGCAAGACGCTGCTGGCCAAGGCTGTGGCCGGCGAAGCGGGCGTACCGTTCTTTAGCATTTCGGGTTCCGACTTTGTCGAGATGTTCGTGGGCGTCGGTGCCAGCCGCGTGCGCGACCTCTTTAAGGAGGCCAAGTCCCAGGCCCCGTCGATCATCTTTATCGATGAGATCGATGCTGTGGGACGTCAGCGCGGAGCCGGCTTGGGTGGCGGCCACGACGAGCGCGAGCAGACACTCAACCAGCTGCTGGTCGAGATGGACGGTTTTGAGGAGAGCGAGTCGGTCATCCTGATCGCCGCCACCAACCGCCCCGACATTCTGGACCCGGCACTGCTGCGTCCCGGCCGTTTTGACCGCCAGGTGACGGTTGACCGTCCGGACGTGAAGGGCCGCGAGCAGATTTTGCGCGTGCATGCCGAGAACAAGCCGATGGACGAGGACGTTAAGTTTGAGAAGCTCGCCCAGATGACCGTTGGCTTTACCGGCGCCGACTTGGCGAACCTGCTCAACGAATCTGCGCTGTTGGCTGCCCGCCGTCATCGTTCCGTGATCTCGATGGACGAGGTCGAGGAATCGATGGAGCGCGTGATTGCCGGACCGCAGCGCAAGGGCCGCGTGATGACCGAGGCCGAGCGCACCACGATTGCCTACCACGAGAGCGGCCACGCCCTGGTGGGTCACATCTTGGAGCACTCCGATCCGGTTCACAAGATCTCGATCGTCAGCCGCGGCCAGGCCCTGGGCTACACGCTGCAGCTTCCGCAGGAGGACCACTTCCTCAAGACCAAGAACGAGATGCTCGACGAGCTCGCCGTGTTCTTGGGCGGTCGCGTCGCCGAGGAACTCATGTGCGACGACATCACGTCGGGCGCGAGCAACGACCTGGAGCGTGCAACTAAGATGGCGCGCGAGATGGTCACGCGTCTGGGCATGAGCGAAGAGCTGGGTACGCAGGTGTTCGGCGAGGCACAGCACCAGGTGTTTCTGGGCCGCGACTACGCCGACCACCAGGATTACTCCGAGGAGACGGCGCGTCGCATCGATATCGAGGTTCAGCGCATTATGCGTGAGGCCCATCGTCGTGCGGTCGAGATCTTGGATGCCCGTCGCGATCAGCTCGATCTGATGGCCAAGGTGCTGCTTGAGCGCGAGACCGTTGAGGGCGATGCCGTGAACGCCCTGCTCGATAACGAGTGGGATTCCTACCTTGAGCGCGAGGGCGATATCCTGGCGGCCAAGGAGGAGCGCAATGCCAAGGCGGCCGGTATGCCGACCAAGAAGCGCGCGCCTCGCATGAGCGAGGAGGAGCTGGCGGCCGATGCCGCGGCCTTTGCGCAGGCGGCTATGCAGGAGGATGCCGAAGCCGCATCCGATGATGCCGGTGATGTTGGTTGTGCTGACGAAAAGAAAGCCGACGGCGATACTGACGCCGACGAGTAATCATTGCTACGAGAGCCTCCGCGGGGAAACCTGCGGAGGCTTTTTTGAGCGATATGGTGCCGTCTGTTTGTTGATTGGGGACAGACTTAAATGCGTGAAAACACTCATTTAAGTCTGTCCCCAATCAACATTGCTGCGGCACTTTGCCCGACTAAAGCGTACAATACCGCCTATGCGAAAGGGGAACAGATGATTAACGAAACCATGTATGCTCGCGGCGCGGAGAGTTCCATCATCCGCGAGATCTTTAGCTATGGCCTTGAGCGCAAGGCGCAGATCGGCGCGGAGAACGTGTTCGATTTCTCGCTGGGCAACCCGAGTGTTCCGGCGCCTGCTGCTGTGGCGGAGTCCATCAAAAAGGCTTTGGAGCTGCCGAGCGATCAATTGCATGGCTATACGCCCGCCCCGGGCTTGCCGCAATGCCGCGCAGCTGTCGCCGAGTCGCTGAACCGCCGCTTTGGCACGAGCTATGAGGGCAAGGATGTCTTTATGACGGTGGGTGCGGCAGCTTCGCTCACCTGCACGCTCAACGCCATCACCAATCCGGGCGATGAGGTTATCGTCATTGCTCCGTATTTTCCGGAATACCGCGTCTGGATCGAGAAGGCCGGTTGCACGTGCGTCGAGGCGCTTGCCAACGAGGACACGTTTCAGCTAAGCGTGGGTAACGCGCTCAAGGCTATTACCGATAAGACGGCGGCGTTCATTATCGACTCGCCCAACAACCCGACCGGCGCCGTGTATACGCGCGATACCTTGACGCGTCTGGCTAATGTCTTACGAGAGGTCAACGCCAAGCGTGATCCCGAGAACCCGATCATGCTGATCTCGGATGAGCCATATCGCGAGATTGTCTATGGCGCCGAGGTGCCTTGGGTGCCTTCGATCTACGAGCACACCATCGTGTGCTACTCGTATTCCAAGTCGCTTTCGCTGCCGGGCGAGCGTGTGGGCTGGATCTTGGTCCCCAATACGAATCCGCAGGCCGCTCGACTGATGCCCGCCGTTGCCGGTGCCGCCCGTACGCTGGGTTTTGTGTGCGCACCGGCACTCTTCCAGCGCGTGATCGTCGACTGCATCGATGAGCCGAGCGATGTTGAGGCCTATGCGCGCAATCGTTGCGCACTCACCGATGCGCTGGCGGAGTACGGCTATACCTACGTTGAGCCAGACGGTGCCTTCTACCTGTGGGTAAAGGCGTTGGAGCCCGATGCGAACGCCTTCTGCGAGCGCGCGAAGAAGTATGAGCTGCTCGCGGTGCCCTCGGACAGCTTTGGCATGCCGGGTTGGTTCCGCTTGGGCTATTGCGTGAGCCATGAGACGATCGTCAACTCGCTGCCTGCGTGGAAGCAGTTGGCAGACGAGTATCGTCCAAAGTAAAGCGCTCTGCTTACAATGTTTTACGTGAAACGGGGTTTGGTGTTAAGCCGGACCCCGTTGTCTATGTCGTTGTGTGATTGGGATGAAGCGGTTTTACGACTGCCGAAGGCTATGCGTACAATGAATATACGCGACGGCCATACTGGATAAGGAGACCCGATGCCCTACCTGCTTTCTTGTGACATCCATACCCATACGATGTTCTCTGCGCATGCGTATTCGACCATCGAGGAGAATATATATTGGGCGGCCGAGCGTGGCCTTCAGGTGCTCGGTTCTGCCGACCATTTGAGCTCGATGGTTACACCTTGCCCCAATGACCTGCGTAGTTTCCAGTTCTTTATCAACCAGGATATCTGGCCGCGCATTTGGAGCGGCGTGCTGTTGCTCCGCGGCGCCGAGGCCGATATCGTTTCGTTGGACGGCAGCCTGTTTGGCGAAGACATTCCCGTTTCGCTCGATATCGCCGGCGATGCGTACAGCCGTCAGCATTCGCTGTTCGATTTGGTGACGCGTAATTTGGATTATTTGGTGGCAAGCGTGCATAATCCGCAGTTTGCCGAAGGTGCGACGCTTGCCCAGACGACCGAGATGTACATCAATGCCCTGGAGCACCCCAAGGTATTCATGCTTGGCCATACGGGTCGTTCGGGCGTGCCGTTCGATATCGACGAGGTGTTGTTGGCGGCCAAGGCCAAGCACAAGATTATCGAGATCAACAACCATAGCCTTGAACACGGTGCCGATGCCGAGCATTGGGACGTGTGCCGCAAGATTGCTGAGCGTTGCGCCGAGCTGGGCGTGGGCATTGGCGTTTCGACCGATGCGCACATTGGTATGGCGATCGGCAAGCTCGACTCTGCGCGCAAGATGCTCGATGAGATCCACTTCCCGCTTGATCTGATCGTGACACGCGACCGCGAGACGCTGCTGCGCGAGATGGCAGCAGCTGGCGTATGTGATCTGCG
Organism: uncultured Collinsella sp.; assembly: GCA_934655965.1. GTDB lineage: Bacteria > Actinomycetota > Coriobacteriia > Coriobacteriales > Coriobacteriaceae > Collinsella. The sequence continues at coordinate 34,173 of CAKUHK010000008.1, read as the reverse complement.
CAAGGGTATGTAACGAGGCAAATAGGCTCAACGAAAAGGGGCGGTCCAGACGGACCGCCCCTTTCTTGTGCCGGTGATTAACGGCGCTCGAGGACCGCGACGGTCTCGGTGTGGTCGGTATGGGGGAACATGTCGACCGGCGTGATCTTGAGTAGGCGGTAGCCTCCGTCGAGGAGCTGGTGCAGGTCGCGCTCCTGGGTCACGGGGTTGCAGCTGATGTAGGTGATGCGGCGCGGCTTGAGCGTGCAGGCTGCCTCAAGGAACTCGGGCGTAGAGCCGGCGCGCGGCGGGTCGATAGAAAGAACGTCGACGCGCTCGTTGTTGTCGGCGGCGTCTAGGATGTAATCGGTCGCGTCGTCGGCCATAAACCATGCGTTGCGAGTAAGGCCGTTGAGCTCGGCGTTGCGACGCGCGTCGGCGATGCCGGCGGGATTGCGCTCCACGCCGAGCAACATAATGCCGGCGCCCTTGTCCTGGGCATCTTTTGCGGCGCACAGACCGATTGTGCCGCTGCCGCAGTAAGCGTCCATAAGCACGTCGCCCTGCTGCAGGTCCATGCCGTCAATCGCGAGCTGATAGAGCAGCTCGGTCTGCTGCGGGTTGGTCTGGTAAAACGCGGTGGGGGAGATATCGAACTCGCAGCCGAGCAGCTGGTCGCGCATACACTCGGCGCCATGGACGATGCGGGTCTCCTCGCCCAGAATGGCGTTACCGGGACGGCCGTTGATATTTTGGGCAACGGTGACGATATGCGGATCGAGTGCGGCGACGGCCTCAAAGAACTCCTGCGCATGCGGAAGATCGCGCTGGGCGGTCACGAGCGTAACCATAATCTGATCGGTACGCCAGCCACAACGAACGACGGCATAGCGAAGCAGCCCCAGATGCTTATCCTCGTTAAAGGCAGGAATGTGCAGGCGTTCTGCCTCGCGTGCAATACCGTTGAGGATCTGACGAGCACCCGGCGCCTCGACGGGGCATTCGGGCACGGCAACGATCTTGTGCGTGCCACGCTCGAAGAAACCGCAGCGAACGGCACCCTCTTTGCCAGGAGCAAAAGGAGTGGCGGCCTTATGACGAAAGCCACGCGGCGCAGGATACTTACCGGGGTCGCCCAAGGTGACACCCATGCCGCAAATGGGATCAACGGTGATGCCCTCGCGCTCACAAAGCGACGCAAAAAGCTCCTCCATAGCAGCCTGCTTGGCAGCGAGCTGCTTTTTATAAGGACGATTAAGCGCCGTACACCCACCACAAGCTTTCATGATGGAACAAGGCGATTTGGGATCCAGGGCTTTACGAGCCGGCTGAGTCGAATCCCTATGCAAGCGCTCAGTGCGAGCTACAGGTTTCTTGCCCCCGCCCTGACGAGCACCAGAACGCTTACCCTTTGCCTTGCCCTTGTTAGATTTAACCTTCGCATCCTTAGGCAACTTAGATTTCTTAGAAGATTTCGTCTCCTCCGAACCCTCAGCCGCCTGGATCAAAGCACGCCGAGCCTTGCGCTCAGCACGAGATTCTGCCATGAATTAACCCCACTAATTTATAAATTGAAAGCCACAAGCATTGTACCGTGCCAACCCAACAGACGATATACAAGCGGTTTATTGGTGTCAGTGATAAGTACAACGACGATTGCCCGCTGGGCTCCGGGGCAGGGGTTAAGTTTATCGCGAGTTCCGCACGAACAGGAGGCCACTTAATGTGGCCTCCGTCGTGAGCAGGACTGTAGAGCAGGAAACTTAACCCCCGCCCCGGAGCCCAGCGGGCAACCCCTCCCTTGTGCTCCATCACGCTAAAGTGTATGATTCTGAACGTTACATGACTCACTTTACCTAACTAAAGTGCTATCAAGGGGGATACCATGAATACCGATATGTCTCGTCGTCAGTTTGTTGGTCTAGCTGGCTCGCTCGCCACGGTGCTCGGCCTTGGCCTGGTTGGCTGTGGTGGCGGTGTCGACAAGGGCTCCGCAGCCGGTTCTGCCGCAGCCAAGGACGTGAAGGGCGCTGCGGAGTCCAAGAAGCTCGTCGTGGGCTTTGACAAGTCCTATCCTCCGTACGGCTTTGTGGGCGACGATGGCGAGTACACCGGTTTTGACCTTGACCTTGCCAAGGCCGTTGCCGACAAACAGGGTTGGGACGTTGAGTACGAGGCCATCGACTGGGATGCCAAGGACACGCTGCTCAACTCGGGCGCCATCAACTGCATCTGGAACGGCTTTACTATGGAGGGCCGCGAGGATGACTACACGTTCTCCGATCCGTACATGCTCAACGAGCAGGTGCTCGTGGTCAAGAAGGACGCGGGTATCAAGAGCTGGGACGATCTTGCTGGCAAGACCGTGATCACCCAGACCGATTCCGCCGCGCAGGACGTGCTCGAGGGCGACCAGAAGGATCTGGCTGCGACGTTTGCCACGCTCGACACCATCGGTGAGTACAACACAGCGTTTATGCAGCTCGAGAGCGGTGCGGTTGATGCCGTGGCCTGCGACCTCTCGATCGCTCAGTATCAGCTTGCCGCCAAGCCCGATGCCTATACGCAGCTTGATGAGCCGCTGTCCAGCGAGCACTACGCCGTCGGCTTTAAGAAGGGTGACACCAAGTCTGCCGACGCCGTGACCGAGTCGCTCAAGGCGCTCTACGAGGACGGCACGGTCAAGGACCTCTGCGACAAGTATGCGGATTACGGCTTGTCCTTCGATAATTGGGTGCTCAAGTAATGTCTATCCAAGTCATGATGCAGATGCTTGGCCAGGGTTTCCTGGTTAGCCTGCAGCTATTTGTGCTGACACTGCTGGGGTCGATTCCGCTGGGGATTCCCGTGGCGTTTATGCGCATGAGTAAGATCGCGCCGCTTCGTTGGATCGCGCGCATCTACATTTCGGTCATGCGCGGCACGCCGCTGATGCTGCAGATGTTTGCTATCTACTTTGCCCCATACTATGTGTTCGGCATTTCGCTCACGCCCGATTCCAAGTGGACGGCGTGCGTCGTGGCGTTCATCATCAACTATGCCGGTTATTTTGCCGAGATCTATCGCTCGGGCCTGCAGTCCATTCCGCGCGGTCAATACGAGGCCGCTGAGGTGCTGGGCTATTCGCGCATGCAGACGTTTCTGTATATCGTGATGCCGCAGGTCGCCAAGCGCATTTTGCCGGCGATGGGCAACGAGATCATCACGCTGGTCAAGGACACGTCGCTGGCGTTCGCCATCGGTGTGGGCGAGATGTTCTCGACGGCCAAGGCACTGGTCGCCTCGCAGGTGAGCATGGTGCCGTTTGCGATCGCGGCTCTGATCTACTGGGTCTTTAACTTTGTGGTCGAGATGCTGCTGGGCGCTGCCGAAAAGAAGCTGGACTATTACCATGACTAATTCAGTGATGAAAATCGAAAGCGCGCGTAAAGCGTTTGGCGGCAATGAGGTGCTCAAGGATATCTCGCTTGAGGTGAAGCGTGGCGAGGTTGTGGCGATTATCGGACCTTCGGGTGGCGGTAAGTCTACGCTGCTGCGCTGTGCCACGCTGCTCGAGACGCTCGACGGCGGCTCGCTCTCGTTTGGCGATCTTGCGGTCGCGACGGACGCGGGCTCAGGCGCGGTATATGCGAAGGGCGATGTGCCCAAGCAGGCGCGCTCGCGATTTGGCCTGGTGTTCCAGAACTACAATCTGTTCCCGCACTATACGGTGATGAAAAACATTACCGACGCGCCGATTCGTGTGCTCAAGCGTTCGCGCGAGCAAGCGGAGGCCCGTGCACACGAGCTGATTGCGCAGATGGGGCTTACGGGCAACGAGAACAAAGTGCCCTGCGAGCTTTCGGGCGGTCAGCAGCAGCGCGTGAGTATTGCCCGCGCCCTGGCGCTCGATCCGGAAATCCTGTTCTTTGACGAGCCGACCTCGGCGCTCGACCCCGAGCTGACAGCCGAGGTGTTGCGCGTTATTAAGGATCTGGCCGCGCAGAACATGACGATGGTAATCGTGACGCACGCGATGCAGTTTGCCCGCGACGTTGCCGACCGCGTGGTCTTTATGGATGGCGGCCGCATTGTCGAGGAGGGCCCTGCCGAGCAGGTGATCGACCATCCGCGCGAGCAGCGTACGCGCGAGTTCTTGAGTCGTATCGAGGGATAGGCTCAGGTAATAATTGAGATGAAACCGCCGCAGGTCTTATGGTCCGCGGCGGTTTTTATTCGCATCGGTGGGGCCCAACAATCGCCTTCCATGTCTGCTCCCTCCTCTCGCCGTCCGTATCCATACGCGTGCCGAAAGGTATGCATGGACAGGCGGCTGCAAGGGTAGGGTTGTGGCATAGGACATTTGGAGGGTGAGTCGGCTCGGTTGCCGACCGTGCTGCTCCCGGGACGGCACCGACCGCGAACTCTCCCCGTTGGCGTCGCGCATTGCGCGCGACCCTGCAAGGAGGTCATCATGGGTGCTCCCAAGACCGGCAACGTAAGGAACGTGGTGCTCGTAGGCCAAGGCGGGGTGGGCAAGACTTCACTCGCCGAAGCCATGCTCCACCTTTCCGGCAAGACCGCCCGCCTGGGCGGCCACGACGGCACCAAGCCCACGCTCGACTATGACCCCGAAGAGGTCAAGCGTGCATTCTCCATCTCGACGACCATTGCGCCGATCGACTGGAAGGGCGCCCGCATCAACGTGCTCGATGCCCCGTGCTACCCCGATTTTATCGGCGACGCCTTCGCGGCGATGAGCGTCTGCGAGACTGCTCTGTTCGTGGTCGACGCCGAGGCTGGCCCGCAGCCGACGACCGTCAAGCTTTGGTATGCGGCCGAGGACCTGCGCCTGGCGCGCGCGGTGTTTGTGAACCGCCTGTCGCGCTCCGAGGCCAGCTTTAGCACCACCATGGAGCTGCTGCAGGAGCGCTTTGGTACGCGTCTGGGCGCCGTGACCCTTCCCTGGGGCGAGGGCGAGGACTTTGACGGCATCATCGACCTGGTGCGCATGAAGGCGCGCCACTGCAACGGCGCCGAGGCTGTTGAGTCGGAGATTCCCGAGGAGTATCGTGCCCAGGCCGAGGAGGCCCATGACCATCTGTGTGAACTGGTGGCCGAGGCCGACGACGAGCTGATGATGAAGTACCTGGAAGGCGAGGAGACGCTGACGCAGGAGGAGCTTGAGGGCTTGTTGTCCAAGGCGATTGCCGAGCGCATCTTTGTGCCGGTCTTTGCGGGCGATTGCATTAAGGAGCAGGGCGTCAACTCGCTGATGGACGACATCGCCACGTACTTCCCGGCGCCGACGGACTACGGCGAGATGCCGCTCATCGATGGCGATTCGCTCAAGATCTCGAGCGATGACGACCGCCCGGTGGCGTTTGTGTTTAAGACGCTGGCCGACCCGCAGCAGGGTCGTATTAGCTTTATCAAGGTGCTGACGGGCACGCTTGAGCCGGGCCTAGAGCTGATCAACGCCCGCACGCGCAAGAGCGATCGTCTGGCTCACCTGTATGTGATGTGCGGCCGCGACATGACCGAGGTCGGTCACGCCTACGCCGGCGATATTATCGTGGCGCCCAAGCTGGCGGCCGAGACGGGCGACACGCTCTCCATTACCGGTAAGGTCGAGGCGGCGGCGTTTAAGTTCCCCAACTCGCAGTACCGTATCGCCATCGAGGCCGAGAACCGCGGCGACGAGGAAAAGCTCTATACGTTTATCGAGAAGGCATGCAAGGCCGATCCGACCATGAGCATCGACCGCGACGAGGAGACGGGCCAGACCATCATCTCCGCCGTGGGCGAGGCGCAGGTTTCGGTGCTGCTCAACCGTCTGGAGGACCGCACCAAGGTTGCGGCCAAGAGCGTGCCGATCCGCATTCCGTATCGCGAGACCATTCGCCGCACGGCGAGCGCCCAGGGTCGCCACAAGAAGCAGACCGGTGGTGCCGGCCAGTACGGCGACTGCTGGCTGCGCGTGGAGCCGCTTATTGGGCCCGACGGCACGAGCGACGGCTATGAGTTTGTGGACGAGGTCGTGGGTGGCCGCATTCCGCGCTCGCTGATCCCCGCTGTGGACAAGGGCGTCCAAGAGACCATGAAGGACGGCATTATCGCCGGCTATCCGCTCACGGGCATTCGCGTCGCGGTGTACGACGGTTCGTATCACAGTGTCGACTCCAACGAGATGGCGTTCCGCGCGGCGGCTCGCATTGGCCTGCGCAAAGCGTGCGCCGATGCCGACCCGGTGGTGCTGGAGCCCATCGAGGAGATCACCGTGACCATTCCCGAGAGCTACGCCGGCGCCGTGATGGGCGACATCTCGGCCTCGCGCGGTCGCGTGACGGGCATGGAGACCGATGAACGCGGCGACACCGTGGTCATCGCACAGGCGCCGCTCGCCGAGCTGACGGATTACTCGACGCGTCTGCGCTCCATCACGCGCGGTACGGGCGACTTTACCATGAAGCCCGCTGGCTACGAGCAGGTTCCCTACGACGTTCAGGCCAAGCTGGTCGAGCGCTATGAGGAGGGCCGCGCTAAGTAGCGTGTAGGCTTGCCTACGGTATAGGTGCCAACGGAAGGGCCGCCCGGGATAATCCAGGGCGGCCCTTTTTGATCTCTTAGGGACGGAGGAAAACGGATCAATTTTGCTTTTGGGCTTGCGGCGGCCTTAGTCTCCCGGGGCCTGATTGCGACCGGTAGCGTAGTCAATCTGCACGTGGGGCTGCAGGTTGTAGCAGTATACGTGGAAGCAGAGCGTCTTGCCGTGATCTTCGACCGATTGCGCCTCTAGGCGAACGCCGCGGCAGACAAGCTCCTCCTCGTTGTACATGGGCGTGACGCGGTAGAGCACGTGGTTGCCCGTGTCGCGAATATAGTCGAGGATCTGCTCCTCAAACGGCAACATGCCCGTCTCGTTGAGATAGCGCGTGCCGGTGAGGAGATTCTTGCGATTGGCGTTTTCACCGCAGAGTGACCAGGCGATAAGGTGGCAGCGGTTGTAGAGGCTCTGGCCGGGGATGAAGTCGTAGCGCTGCTGGTGCCAGCCGGCGGGGTGGATACGTGAGATATCGCCGCGCTTTCCCTGACCGAGCGATTCGGGGCCCACGCAGGCGAGCGCCTTGCGAGTGCGGCCTAGGCTGTCGAGCTTGGAGAATTTCTTAAAGCAACCTTCTTCGGCGGCTCGTTCGTACTCGTCGAGCGTGAACGACGGCGTGCCCAACGGGTGCGTGCTATCGGCGCGCAGGGCGACATAGGGGTTGCCCGCATAGTCGGGAATGCTGCTGAGGTATACGCCGCGTGCGCGGTCGAGGTCGGGGTTTTCGACCTCGTCGATGGGGGTGACGGAGCTATCCGAGGCAGTGTCGCTGGTGTCGGTCGAGGTGGCCTCGGAGCCATCGTCGGCGTCCGGGCTGCCTTCGGAGTCCGCGGAGCTTGCCGTTCCCGATTCGAGTCGGGCGACCAGATCGGCCTCGTCTTCGGTGCGGCTAGGGCTTTCATTTTGCTTCTCGGCCAGAACTGCCGCCTGCTCATCGCTTTGCGGTGACAGCAGCTTGGGCGCGCCGTCGAGCGATCCCGTAAACAGCGCAAACCCCAGCACCACGGCGGTGCCGATGGAAAGTACTTGCTTGTAGGCGGACTTGCGCGACATGGAGGCTCCTGGCTAGACGGTTGGGAATCTATCAGTCTAGCAGGAGCCGCCGAGGGTCGTTCTATTGAACAAATACTTAAGATTTGGGGCAAACACCCTGATAGCTTTGTCCCACACAAACTTGCGGTGGAATGGTTCCTGTTTTGCCTCCAAGGGGGACCGGGGTAGTTAATTTGGGACGGGGCTTTTTGACTACTTGGGCAACTGGGCTGGCAAAAGTAATCCAACCCCGTCCCGAAAAGACTGGTCTGGTGCTGCGCCACAAAAACGGTCTATCTACTACGCTTGACCCGCACCGGCCGACCATAGCCGTGTTTTCCGAAAATCGGCAAGCCATCTACCTGCGATTTTGATTTTGCAAAACTCGACATGGTTGAGGGTTGTCGGTTAAACGTAGTAGATAGGCCCATTTTGCGGCGAACGGTCCGTTTCTAGGTTAAAGGCAACCGGCTTCAAATGATCATTCTGGAAGTTGCGGTGGAAGAGTTCTTGAATTGCCGCAAGAGTCGGAAAACAGGAACTATTCCACCGCAAGTTAGGGGTGGTTGGGATACGCGAGTCCTAAAGAGCGGAGTCAAAGGTTAGGAGAGATCGCGCCTGTCTCTCTAAACGTCTCTCTAAAACAATACGCTCGTCTCTCTAAAGTTAGAGAGACGACCCGCGTTATTAGAGAGATAAGCTCCTTGCGACGTTTCCCCAGATAAAACCTGCCAAAATAAACCTGTCCCTTTTTGGCAGGTTATAAGGCTTCTGTCCTTGTAACGAAAGAACGATATGATATATACGTTATATACAAGTTTGTGACGAGCAGTAGATTTGCGGCAACGCAGGCCGATGAAGGGGTCGATATGATCAAGGCTGTTATTTTTGACATGGACGGAACGCTGATCGATACCGAACGTTTGGACATGAGGGCGTGGAAGGCGGGCGCTGCCGAGCTGGGGATCGCGATTGATGATGCGCTGACCCATCAGTTTATCGGCCGTTCGATGGTCGATGTCAAGGACATCCTTGAGGCGCATTACGGCAAGGGTGAAACCGTCGAGGCGCTCTATGCCCGCAACATTGAGCTTCACAACGAGATGGCCAAGACCGACCTGGAGCTTAAGGCCGGCGCTGCTGAGTGCATAGACGAGCTGCTGGCTGCGGGCTATCACGTGGGTCTTGCGACCTCGTCGCGCCGCGTTGCGGCTGAGCGCAACCTTAAGACGGTCGGCCTCTTTGACAAGTTTGAGACGGTGACTTTCGGCGAGGATGTCTAGCGCGGCAAGCCCGACCCCGAGATCTACCTGCTCGCCTGCGAGCGCGCGGGCTTTGCCCCCGAGGAATGCGCCGTGGTCGAGGACTCTCGCAACGGCTGCGTTTCGGGTATCACGGCCGGCTGCCATGTCTTCGCCGTTCCCGATATCGTGCCGCTGCCGCAGGGCGTTGTGGATGACTGCGAGGCAGTGCTCGATACGTTGTTCGATCTGGCGGCGGCGGTCAAGGCCGTGCGCTAAAGGCATGCGCTGAGGAGTTACGCCGTTTGTAAGACGGCGTAACCTAAAGGTTCATGTTGCCGTGGATGTAAGGGGTTACCTCGGGGGAGATGTGGCCGCAGCCTAGGTTGCGTAGGGCGGATTCGATGGCGGCGGGCAGCGGGGTTTTGCCTTCGGCGTCGACTGGGGTGCCACCGAGGGCGGCAATCTTGGCGACGTCGGACGCCGCGGCCTCGATATGCATGCAGCCACCGACCAGTCGCGCGCGGACCTGCGAAAGGTCAAGATCGTGCAGGTAATCCTCGCAGGCGCGAATCAAGTCGACCTTTTCGCGCGTAAGCTCCTCGCCCGTGGGAATGCGCGTGGCAAGGCAGGCGCCGGCGGGCAGATTCCAAACGGGGTAGCCCCATGCGCGCAGCAGCTCGCGCTCCTCGTCCTTGGTAAAGCCGACCTCCATAAGAGGCGAGCGTGCGCCGAGTTCCTCAGCAGCGCGCATGCCGGGGCGGTAATCGCCACGGTCGCTTGCGTTGCTGCCGTCGATGACGGTGGGGAAACCCAGTGACTTGGCGTGGTTGACGATGGCGGTGAAGCCGGCGCGCTTGCAGTGATAGCAGCGGTCGGCGTCGTTGCAGGCAACCTGCGGAAGTTGGAGCTGGTCAACCGAAAGATTAAGCACCGGAAGCTTAAAATGCGGGCCCTCATCGGCTTGTCCGTCAACAGATCGCTCAAACGAAGCCTGCTCGGGCGTGCCGATGAACGGCGTGGTGAGATGGACGAGAAGGGTGTTAGCGGGCATGATGCGGGAGCAAACGGCGGCCAAAAAGCTGCTGTCGACGCCGCCGGAAAAGCCGATGGCGACGCGTCCATATGCCAAAAGCAGCTGCTCGAGCGCTGCGAGTTTGTTCTGAAGCTCCTCTGCGGGTGCGGTGTTGTCTGAAAGCATGAAACGTTCCTTACAGTTAAAAGCTCGGACGAAACTATAATCCTACCGAGCCGCTCGCCATAAGACTTCTATCTATGTAACGAAAGTGCAATATGTATATACGTTATATACAAGTTCGTAAAGTGCGGTAGAGTAGCGGCAATGCAAGCCAATGGGGGGACCGAAATGATCAAGGCTGTCATTTTTGATATGGATGGAACGCTGGTCGACACCGAGCGACTGGGTATTAAGGCGTGGAAGGCGGGCGCTGCCGAGCTGGGGCTCGCGATTGATGACGCGCTGATTCATCAGTTTATCGGCCGTACGCTGGTAGATGTCATGGGCATTCTCGAGGGGCGCTACGGTAGCCACGAGACCGCCGAGGCGATTTATGTCCGCCACAAGGAGATTCGCGACGAGATGGTCAAGACCGAGCTGGAGCTTAAGGCCGGCGCTGCCGAGTGCCTGGACGAGCTTTTGGCTGCGGGCTATCACGTGGGCCTTGCGACGTCTTCGCGCCACGTTACCGCCGAGCGCAACCTTAAGGCGTTCGGTCTCTTTGACAAATTTGAGACCGTGACCTGCGGTGAGGACGTCGTGCATGGCAAGCCCGATCCCGAGATGTATCTGCTTGCCTGCAAGCGCGCGGGCTTTGCTCCCGAGGAGTGCGCTGTGGTCGAGGACTCGCGCAACGGCTGCGTCTCGGGTATCACGGCCGGCTGCCATGTCTTTGCCGTGCCCGATATCGTCCCGCTGCCGCAGGACGTGGTGGACGGTTGCGACGCCGTGCTCGACACGCTGTTCGATCTGACGGCGGCGGTCAAGGCCGTGCGCTAGCGCCCCGTGCGCAACCTTTCTTCGTTCTAACGAACGTTGCGAATGCAAAAGAGTAAAGGGCCCGACAAGTACCTGCTTGTCGGGCCCTTTTTGTTTGGCCGAAGGCTTGATAACGTCGCTTTGCACGAAATGGGAAGTTAAATACAGGCTGATTTACACGAAATGGGAAGTTAAATGCGCGCTAGTTTACACGAAATGGGAAGCTACGTACGCGTGGACATGGCTAGAGTACCCTGCCGCACCTAAAGGCTCGACGAATAAGCGATTACAGGTACGCACCGAGGTTGATGGCGGTGGCGTCAGTCTGGGTGTCTGCCTGAGTGCTTGCTCGTTCTAGCAGGAACGGGCGCACGAGTTCTTGACGGTTGATGTCCTCGACGGCCGTGATCGCGGTGACGGTGCGCGCGGCGGAACCGATACGGATGTGCTTGGTTTTTACCGGCGCCTTGTTTTCGATCTGTTCCATGAGCAGCTGGACGCCCTTGCGGCCAATCTCGTAGCCCGGGGGTGCCACCGTGGTGAGCGGTACCGCGCCGCTCCAGGCGAGCGGATTGCCGTCGCAGCCGGCCACGCGGATCTGTCCAGGCACGGAGATGCCCTTGTCAACCAGCGCCGAGATGACGCCCGAGGCCAGTACGTCGGTCAGACCGACGACAAAATCGGGGCGCTCGTCGGTCGGGCGCTCGGCGATTTGGCTGCCTATGCCATAGCCGTCGGCCGCGGTATTCCATTCGCCGGCATCGATGACTTCGATCTTGATATCGGGATACAGGGCGAGCGCTTTGTGAATGCCAAGAACGCGCAGGGTGAGCTGCATGAATGCCGCTCGGCCCACAACGACGATATGGTGTGCGCCGCGGGCGATGGCGAGCTCGGCGATAATGCGGCCCTGCGCCTCGTTGTCGGCAGCCACGTAGTAGCCGGGCTCGGAGCAGTGGATGTCCAGGTGGACGATGGGCACGGGCATCTTAGTCATGGCCGGATGCCAGTCGGGCGATGCCATGGGCTGCACCATAACGCCGGACATCTGGGTGCCCATAAAGTAGCGCAGGTAATGGTCCTCGAGAATATCGTCGTTGTCGGCGTTGGCAATGAGCAGGTCGTAGCCGTGCTTGCGCGCTTCGTTGTGGGCGCCGCTGGCAATTTGGAGCGAGAAGCCGTGGTCGAGGCGGGGGAGCACCAGGCCAAAGGACTTGGTGGTACCGCCGGCCAGCTGTCGGGCGCTTTGGTTGGGCAGGTAGCCCAGACGATTGATGGTTTCGTTGATGAGCTTGAGGGTCTCGGGGCGCAGCTTTTCGGGATGGTTGAGCGCGTTGGAAACCGTGCCCAACGAAACCCCGGCCTCGCGCGCGACATCGCTGATTTTTACCTTTGCCATAGCGGCCCCTTTGATGCGTTTCAAGTACAAGCCTGATTGTAGCATCGCCCGCCCCCGGGGTGTCAAAACCCGCCAATTAGGGACAGGTTTATTTTGGCAGGTTTTATCTGGGGAAACGCTGAGGGTCAAACCACCACGAAGGCGCCTGTCCCCTTTGTGGTGGTTTGGGCATGTGTGCATCGGGTGGTATCTAAGTTGAGATACCACTTCTGGTATATCAGCTTGCGTTTGCGTGAGTACAATACTCGAACGTTATACGTCTCAGCGCCCGTCGTGCGTGGACGTTTTGCAGTCACGCGAACGAAGGGATTTATCCTATGTGCGGAATTGTCGGCTACACCGGCTCTGATATTGCAAAGAACATCCTAGTTACGGGCCTTAAGCGTATGGAATATCGCGGCTATGACTCCTCGGGCGTTGCGCTCGAGGTGGGCGAGGGCGCCGCGGCGCACCTCGATGTCATCCGCCGCGTGGGCAAGGTCGCAGGCCTGGAGAGCGAGCTTTCCAATATCGATAGCGACGCTACCTGCGGTATCGGCCACACTCGCTGGGCCACCCATGGCAAGCCCTCCGTCGTTAACGCTCACCCCCACACCAGCTGCGACGGTCGCATCGCCATCGTCCACAACGGCATCATCGAGAACTTCGCCGAGCTGCGCGAGGAGCTGGAGGGCCGTGGCCATCACTTTAAGAGCGAGACCGACACCGAGGTCTTCGCACACCTGATCGAAGAGGCCTATGCCGAGACGCACGACCTGATGACCTCCGTGCGCGAGGCCTGCACCCACGTGGTGGGCGCCTATGGCCTGGCCGCCGTGTGCGCCGACGAGCCCGGCGTTATCGCCGTGGCTCGCAAGGATTCCCCGATCGTCGTTGGCGCGGGCGAGACCGGCGCCTATGTCGCCTCCGACGTCATCGCGCTCATCGACGCCACCCGCGACGTGGTGGTGCTCGAGGACGGCCAGTTTGCCAAGCTCACACCCACGGGTGTCGAGTATACCGACGAGGCCGGCAACGTTATTGAGCCCAAGGTCACCCACATCGACTGGGATCTGGACATGGCCGAAAAGGGCGGTTACCCCGACTTTATGCTCAAGGAAATCCACGAGCAGCCTCGCGTCGTGCGCGATACCCTGGTGGGCCGCATGACCCCTGCCGGCGAGCTCGATATTGACGAGCTGGGCCTTTCGCTCGAGGAGCTCAACGACATCGACCGAGTCTACGTGATCGCCTGCGGCACCAGCTACCACGCCGGCCTCATTGCCAAGAACCTTATTGAGGGTTGGGCTCGCATCCCTACCGAGGTCGAGGCGGCCAGCGAGTTCCGCTATCGTAACCCCATCATCACGCCGACGACGCTCGTCGTTGCCGTGTCCCAGTCGGGCGAGACCGCCGACACCCTCGCCGCCATCCGCGACGCGCGCATCAAGGGCGCCAAGGTCTTCGGCATCACCAACGTGGTGGGCAGCCCCGTGGCGCGCGAGAGCGACGGCGTCATCTACACCAAGGCCAACAAGGAAATCGCGGTCGCCTCGACCAAGAGCTTCATCGGCCAGGTCGTGAGCCTCACGCTGCTGGCTCTGCTGCTGGCGCAGGTCAAGTACCGCCTGACTACCAAGCAGACGCGCATGATGTTCCGTGAGCTTTCCGATACGGCCGAGCAGATCCAGTGGATTCTGGACACGCAGGACGAGGCCGTGCACGAGGCCGCCCTGCTTTGCAAGGACGCGCAGTCGGCGCTGTTCGTGGGCCGCGGCATGGGCGCCGCCATCTCCTACGAGGGCGCGCTCAAGCTCAAGGAGGTCAGCTACCTGCACGCCGAGGCATATGCTGCCGGCGAGATGAAGCACGGCCCCATCGCGCTGATCGATCCGGGCTTCCCCGTCATCGCCGTGGCCACCAAGAGTGCCACCTACGACAAGACCGTGTCGAACCTTATGGAGTGTAAGGCGCGTGGCGCCAAGGTCATCGTCGTTGCCACCGAGGGCGACGAGGAGATCAACAAAATCGCCGACTGCATCATTCGCGTGCCGGCCGTCCGCGACGTGTTCAGCCCCATCACGGCGAGCGTCCCGCTGCAGCTGCTCGCCCGCGAGGTGGCCATCTTGCGCGGTTGCGACGTCGACCAGCCCCGCAACCTCGCGAAAAGCGTAACCGTCGAGTAACTATGTTCCGCCGTTCTGCCGAACGGCGGACCCGTTGACGCTGCGCGGGCCGCATTTGCGCCAATCTGACGTTCAATTTCGAGGGCGCGACCAGAAGGTCAGCGCCCTCTCATTTCACGTCACCTTGGCGCAAATGCGGCCCGCTCGCTGTTGGTGGCTGACATCGAGCGTTCCGGTGTTGGCGCCATTTAACGGCCAAGGCCCGGCTCCGCATTAGACGGAGCCGGGCCTTTTTGTGCGGCAAAACCACCACAAAGGTGCCTGTCCCCTTTGTGGTGGTTTTGGCAGGTTAGCGGAGCTTGCTGGTTTCGAAGTACTTGGGATATTGGTCCAGAATCTCGGTCTGGTTGCGGAACATCATGTGCAGGTGCTTGCTCACCAAAAAACGCGCCTCGATGGGGTCGCGGCCGGCGATGGCACGGCGGATCTTCTTGTGCTCGTTAACGATCTCCTGTTTGTCGAGCGTCTGCGTGGCGGCGCGCAGCCAGCGGAAGCGCTCCAGGTCGGCGTTGGTCGCCTCGAGCCACGACCACACGGTGCTGCGGCATGCGATGCTAAAGATCATGTGATGCATGAGGTTGTCACTTAAAAAGAAGCCGATGCGGTCGTCCTCGGCCATGGCCTTTTCCTGCAGCGCGATGGCGCGGTCGAGCTGCTCGATGCCCGCCGACGTGGCGCGGGCGCAGCACTCCACAATTACCTGTTTTTCCAGGTGCTCGCGAATGTAGCAGGCGCTTTCGGCAAGGGTGAGGTTGATGGGCGAGACATAGGTGCCGCTCTGGGGTACGGTGCGCACCAGGCCTTCCTGCGCCAAGCGCACCAGCGCCTCACGCACGGGCGTGCGGCCCATATCCAGGTCATCGCAAAGCTGTTTGACGCCGAGTTTTTCGCCAGGCTTGTAATCCAGGTAGACGATTTTGCGTCGAATGGTGTGGTAGGACTGGTCCTGTAGGCTCGTTTCCTGCTCGCCGATGTGCATCGAATCTTCCATAGCGCCTCACTGCCGTTGTATCACACTCATATGTCAGTTGTTTATTATGCCGCGAATCAGCTCTCCGTGGTGGGTAATTCAATTTCCCGATGGAAGCTTTTGCAGCGCTGTGCCCCGCTCGTTGCCGTATCATGAACCGTTACGAAAAAATAGCTCAAAAGAAGGAATCCCATATGCAACTGGCTAATGCCGCGCGCGAGCGCTGGAAAGGCGTCCTGTTCTGCCTGGTCATTGCCATCCCCGCAACACTGCTCGGCAAACAGCTCGAGGTTGTCGGCGGTCCGGTGTTTGCCATCCTCATCGGTATGGTCCTGGCGCTCGTCTTTCCCAAGGTTCGCCGCGAGCCGCTTGCCGCCGGCGTCACCTATACGTCCAAGAAGATCCTGCAATACGCGGTCATTCTGCTGGGCTTTGGCATGAATCTCTCGCAGATTCTCTCCAAGGGCGCCCAGTCGCTGCCGATTATCGTGGCGACCATCTCGACCTCGCTCGTTATCGCCTTTGTGCTCTGCCGCGTCATGAAGGTCCCGAGCAAGATCGCGACGCTCGTGGGCGTGGGCTCGTCGATCTGCGGCGGTTCGGCAATTGCCGCGACCGCGCCCGTCATCGATGCTGACGATCGCGAGATCGCGCAGGCCATCTCGGTCATTTTCCTGTTTAACGTTATCGCCGCGCTTGTGTTTCCCACGCTCGGCGGCATGCTTGGCCTGACCAACGAAGGCTTTGGCCTGTTTGCCGGTACCGCCATCAACGACACCTCGTCCGTAACGGCCGCGGCGAGCGCCTGGGACAGCATGCATCCCGGTGCCAACGTGCTCGAGAGCGCCACGGTGGTCAAGCTTACCAGGACGCTCGCCATCATTCCCATCACGCTGGCGCTTGCTTGTTGGCAGATGAATCTGGCCCGCAAGGCCGGCGGCGACGCCAAAAACACTTTCTCGCTTAAGCGCGCATTTCCCATGTTTGTGCTGTTCTTTGTGCTGGCGAGCGTGATCACCACGGTGTTCCAGCTTCCCGCAACCGTTACGGCGCCCATCAAAGAGCTGTCGAAGTTCTTTATTGTGATGGCCATGGCGGCCATTGGCTTTAACACCGATATCGTCGAGCTGGTCAAAAAGGGCGGCAAACCCATTGCGTTGGGCTTTTGCTGCTGGATTGGCATTGCGTGTATGAGCTTGGGAATGCAGCACGTGCTGGGAATTTGGTAGGCGAGGCAGCCGATTTGCTTGCTGCGTGCTGCGACCGCGCGCCTGCGGTGGAGCGATAGGAGCTCTTGCGGGTATGGCTTGTCCGCAGGTTTATAGGTCCCGAAGAGCTCTTATCGCCCCGCCAGGATGGCGATGCGGGGCAATTCATATAGTCGCAAGATTGCGCCGTAAGCCCTATAGTGTTTGGTGAGCAATATCGTTCAATTTTGAAACACTCGATCCCACAGCCGCCTCGAACGGAGCTGTGTCGAGGGCGGAGCGGAATATGGACAGCGACGACAAGCTGCAAATCTTGATTGAGGCCCTGGCTGCTGTCGGGGCCTCGGCGTTAGCGATTGACGAGCGCGGCGGCGTTGTGATTTCGACCATGAATGACGACGCGCTCGAACGGGACGTCGCCAACTTTGTCGCCGAGCGTCTCGCTCGCGTGGGTGATGGCGCGCGTCTGGTGATGGGTCGCGAGGGCGTGCGGTTGAGCCTGACGGTGCGCCCTGCGGCCAAAGAGCATGGAGCGCTTTGGGCGGTCGTGGTGCGCGAGGTGCGTGGCGCCGTGATGCATGCAGGTATCGAGTGGCTCAACGCCGAAGAAGTCGAGGTTCGCTACGAGTCGAGCGCATACGGCATTGTCGAAGGCGCGGCAGAGGTCGCTGCCCCCGTACGGGAGAGCTATGCACGTGGAGTCCCCATCATGCTCGAGGGCGAACTGGGCGCGGGCCAGGCCCAGATCGCAAAGCGCCTGTACCTGGACGGCCCCTATGCCGATCAGCCTTTTGTATCCGTTGCACTCGATGAGCTTACGGACCGTGGCTGGCGCCATTTGCTCAAAAGTTCGGAATCCCCGCTGTTTCAAATGGGGCTGACGCTTTGCATGGGCGGTTGGCATGCAGTTGGCCCCCAGCGCCTGCGCGAGCTCGTGTCTGCAATGATCGACACGGCGCTCGCAACTCGTTGCCACGTGGTGCTGACGGCAAATGATATGCCGGGTGGCGGCGAAAGCGATCAGGCTGCCTTTGTGACCGAGCGTCTGGCCTGCGCAGTGAGCGTGGCGCCGGCAATTGCCGAGCAAGGTGGCGCGTCGGAAAAGATTGCGCGCTATCTGGAGTATCTGGCCGATGTGTTTGAGACGGGCGCCCCCGTGCTGTCCGATGCCGCAGCGAAGGCGCTCGACGCTTACCGGTGGTCGCGCAACTACCTGCAGCTGCGCGAGGTTTCGGAACGCCTCTATATATTAGTGGGGCCGGGCACGGTGGATCGCGCCGCGGCGGAAGAGGTGCTTGTCCGGGAGGACATTATCAAGACCGTGACCTTTGGCGCTCCGACGCTCGAAAGCGATCTGTATATCTTGCGGCCTTTGGCCGATACCGAGCGCGATATCGCGCGACTGGTCCTGCAGCACCTGCATGGCAATCGAACTCGCGCGGCAGAGGTACTGGGTATAAGCCGCACGACCTTATGGCGACTGTTGAAGAGCGATGACCGCTGAGCAAGGTGCCCGTGACCACGCGCGGCGCGTGTGATACAGTCCAAGACAATATTGTTTCGATTGTGTTACGGCGTGCGGGGGCGTATGGCGGAGACTTCAAAAACGAACCGAGCGAAACGAAGCGCGGCGCCGGTCAACCGACGTACGACTTCGCGGACGTGGGGTAAAAGCGCCTCGGGGTTCGACGGTTCGTTCAAGCGCACTAAATATGGTTATCCTTCGGCAAGCGCGCGCTTGGCCATGCAGGCCGAGTCGTCGCTGTGGGGCCGAAAGCGCGTGGTGGGATCAAAGCTCAAGCACGATGGCACGCTTGGTTACATTAGCCGTGGTGCCGCTCGCCGCAGCGGTCTTAATCCTGCGGGCTGGCATCGTTACGTGCCGATTGCGGTTGTTGCCGTGGTAGTCATCATCGCGCTTGCGGCGCTTGGCTATGCCGGCGGCGGTGCCAGCCTGGGCGCGATGTTCAAATCGCCCGAACTTGCGCATGCCGGTACGGAGCTAGTTGAAGGCGCGCAAGGCCAGACGGGCGTGGCGCCCCAGCGTGGCATGGTCGCAGTTGCCGCTACGATTGCCGATGCCCAAAAGGACGAGGGCGAACAAAATGCAGAGGGGACGGCGCAGACGGGCGATGACGGGGTGAATTTGGCTCCAAATCAAGCGACCTAGAGCTGCCGGAACACGAAATCGCCACAGCAAGGTGTCGTTTGCGACCGTAGGCGAACAAAAATCAGCAATAGTGTTTCATGTAGAGCTCTTTGGTCACAGTTTACGAAAAAGGGCTATACTACTAGGCACTTGAAATTCCGTAAGCTGCAAGTTGAGGAGTACCTAACATGAAGAAGAGATTCATGGCAGCTCTGAGCGTTCTCGCTCTTGCCCTGGCTCTGCCCATGGCTGCTTTCGCCGCCCCGAGCCCGGCCAACACCACCGCCACCGGCGCCAACAACGTGACCGCCAGCGTCAACAACCCCAGCGTCAAGGTCGAGTCCACCACCAAGATCGCCGAGGGCACCCCTGCCAACGCCAACGTGGTCGCTTCCTTCGAGATCACCGAGTCCCAGGTTGGTATCGTTTCCGAGTCCAACCCGCTGACCGTCACCTTCACCCTTGGCAAGGCTTACGCCGGCGCCAAGGTTACCGTCTATGTCCAGCACAACGACGGCTCCAAGGAGACCCTGAACCTGACCGCCGACAACAACGGTAACGTTGTCTTTAAGGTCACCAAGCTCTCCACCTACACCATCGTGGCCGAGAAGACCGCTGCTGGTGCCGCTACCACCGACAACGGCGCTAAGTCCCCGGCTACGGGCGTGAACACTACCGCCGTCGCCGCCGTGGCTGCTGTCGCCGCCACTGGTGCCGCTTGCGCTTTTGTTGCTCTTCGCAAGAACAACTAGCACACATACGGTTTCAACCGTAAGATTTGAGGACCCGTACTTGTGCGGGTCCTTTTTTAGCCAATTTGGGACAAAGGAACATCATGGCAGAGCAGCCGTTGGGCAAGCACATGGACAACTCGGGCAAAAAGCATCGTGTCGCGATTCTCAAAGGCGTTATCGCCGTGCTGCTGTTGGTTGCAGTTGGCTGTGGCGGCTACGTGCTCTACATGAACCATCTGGAGCAAAAGCGTGCCGAGGAGATGAGCGCGACGGGCAAGCCCGCGACCAAGGTCGAGTCGAAGGACGACGAGCTGCCGGATAACCCCATCGACTTCGCTCCGCTTATCCAGGAGAATGCCGATATCTACGCTTGGCTCTATATCCCGGGTGCCGATATCAACACACCCTTGTTGCAGAGCTCGACGGACGACCTGTTCTACCTCGATCACGACAAAGACGGCAAATACGATCCGTACGGCACCGCCTTTAGCCAGATGGCCAATGCCCGCGACTTTAGCGATCCCGTCACGGTAATCTATGGACATGTGAACGGTGGCGTGTTCCATAACCTGCACAACTTTGAGGATGCGGACTTTTTTAACGAGAACACCGAGTTCTATATTTACACACCCGGCCACATCCTAAAGTACAAGATCGTTTCGGCCTACCAGTACGACGACCGCCACATCCTCAATTCGTTTAACTTTGCCGATCCCGCCGTGCGTCAGGAGTATTTCAACGCTGTTTGCAATCCCGACGCGCTGCTCAAAAACGTGCGCGACGACGTAACGCTTGATGCAGATAGCAAGATTGTGCAGCTGAGCACCTGCATGCTCGATAGCTCGCAGGGCAACTCACGCTATATTGTCAGCGGTGTGTTAACAAACGACCAGGAGACCAAGTAGCAATGAACCCACGCGGTAAGCACTTTATCGATGCGGTAGACCCTGAAGAAGATAGCCAGGAGAATACTTCCCAACATCAGGTTTCCGATACAACGGAGTCTGTCGATGGGCGGCAGAGCGCCGATGCCGCCTTGGCATCTGAGGCCGAAAATGGCGCGCAGGACGAGGCGGCGGATCAAGCCGAGGCCTCGGCTGAAGCTGCAGATGACGCATCTCAGTCTGCCGATGAGGGCGAGTGGCCCTCGCTCGATGAGGTGGCGCTGCAGCGCCGTCGCCGCTCCGAGGAATCGATTAAGCGCATCAAGCGTCGCCGTCGTATTCGCACGCTCGTGATTGTGCTGCTCGTGATCGGTGCGATTGTCGCTGCCGGCTGGGGCTTTGTGAACCATAGCGTGAGCCAGGGCAAAAAAAAGATCGAGGAAAAGACCCAGAAGGTCATTAATGCTAAAGGCGACACCATTACCTATAACGGTAAGAAGTACGAACTCAACAAGCATATGGCTACGGTGGCGTTTATCGGCTTTGACGGGCGCGATAACGACGACGGCACACAGAAGGGCCAGTCCGATACCGTGATGGTTGTGGCGCTCAATACCGATACGGGCGAGGCGCGCGGCATCATCATCCCGCGCGACAGCATGGTTGCCGTGGACACGTACTCCAACGGTTCGTTTGCCGGACAGGTGACCGAGCAGCTGTGCCTGCAGTTTGCCTATGGCACCGACGGCGACAACTCCTCGGCACTGACGGCCGCTGCCGCTTCGCGTGTGCTCGACAACATTCCGGTCGACTATTACTACACGCTCAACATTGAGGGCGTGGCTCCCATCAACGATTCTATTGGCGGTGTGACGCTCGTGCCGACGCAAACGGTGCCCGGCACGGCGGTAGTTGAGGGCCAGGAGACGACACTGTTTGGCACGACAGCCGAAAAGTACGTGCAGTGGCGCGACACCTCGGTGCTGACCTCGTCACTCGACCGAACGGCGCGCCAGGTGAGCTATATGCAGGCGTTCGCGGCAAAGGTGCTCAGCAGCGCCAAGAGCAATCCGGCTGTGCTGATCAACTTGTACCAGACCATGGGTGACTACACGTGGACCAATCTGGGCCTCGATGAGTTCAGCTACCTGGCGACCACGATGCTCGAGCACGGCCTGACTTCGTTCGATGTCGTGACGCTGCAGGGCACCATGCAACAGGGCGATACCTTTGCCGAGTTCTACCTAGACCAGGACAACGTAAAGCAAACGGTCGTAGATACTTTCTACCACCCTATTAACTAGCAAGTTGGGCAGCTAATTTGGGCAGCATTTGTGCCAAGGTGACGTGAAATGAGAGGGCGCTGACCTTTTGGTCGCGCCCTCGAAATTGAACGTCAGATTGGCGTGAATGCGGCCTGCGCAGCGTCAACGGGTCCGCCGTTCGTTAGAACGGCGGAACATACACCACGTTGTCGCGGCGGGGTTTGGCCTCGGGGAGTGCGCCCTCGGCATAGCCCAGAATGCAGTTGCCGACGCCGCGCAGGCTGCCGTCGGCGGGCAGACCCCACTTGGATAGCAGCTCCAGGCCCTCGGGCGAGTCGAAAACCTCGTGCGCGCGATGAATCCAGCACGAATCGACACCCAGCGCATAGGCGGCGTTAAGCAGGTTGCCCATGGCAAGCGAGCCGTCTTCGACATGTGTGGGCACGTTGCGATCGACCAGTACCACGACAACGGTCTTGGCGCCGTAAAAGGGGTCGCCATCGCTGCCCATAACCTGGGCGTTGAGCTGCGAGAGGTGCTCGACGGTCGCGGGATCGGTAACGGCGACAAATGTCACCGGCTGGCGGCCCATGCCGCTCGGTGCATACTGGCCGGCTTCGATAATACGGGCGAGCTTTTCGGCCTCGACGGGACGATCGCTGTATTTGCGGCAGCTGCGGCGGTGGATGAGCGCTTCGATAGTCTCCATGGTTCCTCCTGATATTGATATTAGATGCCCCGTTCTTACCCGTCGAGCTGCAGCCATAATCGCGCGAAAGGCTCCGGATAACGCTAGTTACCAATTGGGAAAATAGGTTTGCATAAAACTGCTGGTAAAATGTGAGAAGCACGTGAGATGATTAAACGTTTTATCCCGTCTACCCTGCGGTTTTTTACCACTTGCCTAAATCATGTGCGCATATCAATTGATAAAGGTTTTACTAAAGGAGTACCAACGTTTATCAATGCGCCGTGGTGGCGCTGGGCCAGGAGGTAACCATCATGTTCCAGGCTGGAGATGTCGTCGAGACCGACTTCGAAGGATTTCTGAAGCTGCTGCGTTCCAAGACGCGCGCTTTCGTGTCGATTAACGATCACGAGTACTACATCACGCACACCGATGGCTATTGGCGTGTTCAGGATTGCGAGGCCCTCAACGATAAGGGCCACTTTACTGACTGCTCCGAGCTGGTCAACACGGTCTGCGAGGTTGTCGAGCTGCCTTGGATTTGCGGCAAGAGCCTGCACGATAGCTTCTCGGGCGCCACGGTCTACGAGGCCGTCGCCGCCTAGCGATTACAACAACGCGATTTTCCCGCTACCGCCGGCGCTGCCCCCGCGCCGGCGGTTTTTCTGTCGATAGGTCATGAAGGTGCATCCATTTTCGGCACGTCTGTTGACGATGGTCAAAACTCGGACTAACCTAATTTCGAAATAGTCAAAACTCGGACTATCGAATGGGGGAAGAATGGAACGCGCGGTTACGCTGGTCGATCTGGACCGGATGTTCAATGCGATCGACCATATCTATTCGGAGTTCTCGCGTACCTGCGGTCTTTCGGACTGCTCCTATTGGATGCTCGTCGATACCGACAAGGCGGGCGGATGTGTCGCGGTGAGTCGGCTGACGAGCGAATGGTATTACAGCAAGCAAACCATCAACTCGGCAATTAAGACGCTGGCGGCACGAGGGCTTGCGACGCTGGAGTTTGCCGAGGGCAGCCGAAAGAACAAGGTCGTGTGCCTCACCGAAGAAGGCAAGCGGTTTGCAAAGCGATACGCGGCGCCGGCGCAAAAAGCCGAACAGCGAGCTTTTGATGCGCTCGAGCCGGGGGAGCAGCAAGAGCTCATGCGCCTGTTCGGTAAATTTTCTCATGCGCTGGGCGAAGAGTGCGAGGTATTTAAACAGTGCATCGCCGCAGAAAAGCAGGCAGAAGATCAAGGTGAGGGGGAGTCGTGCGACTCTTAATGAGGTTTATGAAGCCATACCGTAGGCTCGTTGCGGTGACGCTGCTGGTGTTGCTGATCGACAACGTGGGCACGCTGCTGGTGCCCACGATGCTGGCGAATATGGTCAACACCGGTATCACCACGGGCGACGTCGACTACATCCTGCGCAATGGCTTCTACATGCTCATCGCGACCGGCATGGCCAGCGGCGGCGCGGTGCTGGGCTGCTATCTTTCGGCCCGCCTGGCGGCCAACGTCGCTTGCGACATCCGCAACGCTGTCTACGACAAGTCGCTCGAGCTGTCTGCCAGCGATTTTGAGCAGTTTGGTACGGGATCGATGATCACGCGCTCGCTCAACGACATCAACGTGATTCAGCAGGCGATCCTGCAGACCATTCAGCTGGTGCTACCGGTGCCGTTTCTGGCGGTCGCGGGCATCATTTTTGCCTGGTTTATCGACCCCGCCATGGGCACGCTTTTGGGCGTGGTCGTGGCGATTGTGCTGGTGGCGGCGGTCTTTACGGTTGCCAACGCCGCGCCGATCTTTATGCGACTGCAGAGCTTTATCGACCGCATGAACGTCGTGCTGCGCGAGAACATCGTGGGCGTGCGCGTCATCCGCGCGTTTAACAAAGAGCGCCACGAGGAGCAGCGCCTGGATGAGGTGTTTAGCGATTACGCGGCCAACGCCATCAAGGTCAACCACCTGTTTGTGGGCCTCGATAGCTCCAGCTTCTTTTTGATGAATATTGCCGAGGTGGCGGTGCTGTGGGTGGGCGGAAACCGCGTGGGCGTCCATGCCATGCAGATCGCGAGTATCTCGGCGGTGCTGGAGTACGCGCTTCTGATCCTGTTCTTTGTGATGATGGCCCAGATGGTGGTGCTGACACTTCCGCGTGCCGCCGCATGTCTGAACCGCGCACAGCAGGTGCTGGAAATTGAGCCGAGCATCGTGGACGGCGACCGTACACTGGGTGACGGGGTATCTGCCTCCGAGGGCGATTCGGATGCCGTTGCCGTGTTCGACCATATGTCGTTCCGTTTTGACGATGCCGACGAGGACACACTGTGCGACCTTGACTTTGCCTGCCGCCGCGGGCAGACCACGGCAATTGTGGGTTCGACCGGCTCCGGCAAGTCCACGGTGGCAAAGCTACTGCTGCGCTTCCACGATGCCACGAAGGGTGCCATTCGCCTGGGCGGCGTCGATCTGCGCGAGCTTTCGCAAGACGAGATCCGCGGGCGCATCGCCTACGTGCCGCAGAAGGCATGGCTGTTCTCGGGCACCGTGGCGAGCAATCTGCGCTTTGGCGACGAGGACGCGATCGAGGCGGATATGCTTCACGCGCTCCAGGTTGCCCAGAGCACCTTTGTGCTCGAACAGCCCCAGGGGCTCGATACCCCGGTGGCCCAAGGCGGTACGAACTTTTCGGGCGGTCAGCGCCAGCGCGTCGCCATCGCCCGCGCGCTCATGAAGCGCGCCGACCTGTATATCTTCGACGACAGTTTTTCGGCCCTGGACTTTAAGACCGATGCGGCCCTGCGCCATGCGCTGCAGGATGAGACGCGCGATGCCGCGGTGCTCATCATCGCCCAGCGCATCTCGACGATTTTGCATGCCGACCAGATTGTCGTACTCAAGGACGGCGAGGCCGTGGGCCTGGGTACGCACGGCGAGCTTATGGAGACCTGCGAGGTGTACCGCGCCATCGCGGAGTCGCAGATGAAGGGAGGTGAGTAGCATGACCGAGGAGCTTAAGAAGCAGGGCGGCGTTGATGACGCCGCTGTTGCAGGGGCAGTCGAGGAGGCGGCCATGCCCGAGCTGGACGCCGCCGCCAAGGCTGCGGCCGAGCGCGAGGCCCGCCGCCAGGCGCTCTACGAGGAAAACGAGCGCGCCGAGGACGAGCGTGCCCGCGCCGAGGCGGAGCGCATGCGAGATGTGGACGACGATGACGAGGATGAGACGCCCCGCGACACCTGGGCGACGGTGCGCCGTCTGTGGAGCGAGGCCGCCGGCGATCATTGGCGCTTCTATATCGTGTTCGCGAGTATCGTGTTCTACGTTATTTTTAACACCGCCGCGCCGGCGTACAGCGCTCTTGTCATCGACGAGCTGTGGGAGCGCATACAGGCGGCGTTTGCCAACAACACCACCTTCAGCATTACTTGGGAGAACTGCGGCAAGACCATCTTCGTCTACTTTATGATCTGGACCGCCGCCGGTTCGTTCTATGCGCTGCAGAGCTTTTTGATGTCGAGTGTCGCCGAGCGACTCAACCTGCGCCTGCGCAACCGCATCGCGCAAAAGCTCAGCCGCCTGCCGCTCGCCTACTTTGATGCGCATCGCCCCGGTGAGGTGGTCAGCCGTGCGACCAACGACTTGGACAAGATGTCCGAGAGCATGCAGCGCGGATTGCTGCAGCTGCTGGTATCGATCGGTACCGTGACGGGCGCCATCATCATGATGTTCGTCTATAGCGTTAAGCTCACGCTGGTCTTTTTGGGCTTTACGGCAGTGTCGCTACTGGTGACCAAGGTGGTCTCGGGCCGCACGCATGCGGTGACCGGCGAGCGTCAGGAGTGGGTCTCCAAGATCACGAGTGCGGTCGAGGAGGGCTATTCGGGTCGTCTGGTCATTCGCGCGTTCAACCGCGAGCGCCAGAGTTCTGCCGAGGTGCACGAGGCCTCGGGCGAGCTGGCCCGCGTGAGCGCCAAGGCCGACTTTATGATCAACGCCGTCGGACCCGCGGTCCGCTTTATCGGTCGCCTGGCGCAGATCGTGATTGCGCTCGTGGGCTGCAGCATGCTGGTTGCCGGCCACATGACCGTCGGCGTGTTCCAGGCGTTCTTCCAGTTTATCTACGAGGCGTCCGAACCCATGACGCAGCTGTCGTTCACTTTCAACTCGCTGCAGAGCGCGCTAGCGAGTGCGGAGCGCGTGTTCGACCTGCTCGATGAGCCCGAGATGGAGGCCGATCCACTGCCGGACGAGGCCGCCAAGCTGTCGGGTCGCGTGGAGGGCCGTGTCACTTTTGAGCATGTGCGCTTTGGCTACACGCCCGAAAAGCCGCTCATGCGCGACGTGTCGTTTACCGCCGAGCCGGGCCAGAAGATTGCCGTGGTGGGAACCACGGGCGCAGGCAAGACGACGCTCATCAACCTGCTCATGCGCTTTTACGAGATCGACGGCGGCCGCATTACGCTCGACGGTGTGGATACGCGTCTCATTAACCGCGGTGAGCTCCGTCAGCAGTTTGGCATGGTGCTGCAGGACGCCTGGCTATTCGACGGCACGATTGCCGAAAACATCGCCTATGGCTGTCCCGAGGCAACGCGCGAGGAGATTGTTGCGGCCGCTCGCGCCGCGCAGGTCGACTTCTTTGTGCGCACCATGCCGCAGGGCTACGACACGCGCGTGGCGAACGACGCCGAGAGTATCAGCCAGGGGCAGCGCCAGCTGCTGACCATCGCGCGCGTGCTGCTCAACAACCCGGCGATCCTCATTCTGGACGAGGCGACGTCGAGCGTGGATACGCGCACCGAGCTTGCCATCGGTCGTGCCATGGACGCGCTCATGCGCGGGCGCACGAGCTTTGTGATCGCGCATCGCCTGTCGACGATCGTGGACGCCGACCTGATCTTGGTCATGGATCACGGCAACATTATCGAGCAAGGCACGCACAAGGAGCTGCTGGCTGCCGAGGGCGCTTACGCCGACCTTTACCTGAGCCAGTTTGCCTAAGGTGGCAGGGGGTGTTCCTTTGTCACATCGAAAAGAAGGCGCGCCGGGGGCGGATTCCCTGGCGCGCCTTTTGTGTTGGCGTTCGTGCTGTGGCGGTTGCCCGCGGCCCTAGCGCTCGTCCACGAGCTTAGCGACGAGCGCCTTGAGCTCGGCCACCTCCTGCTCGAGTTCCTTGACGCGGCGGGCATTTTCGGTGATGCCTTGGCGGTTGAGGGCGGACTGCTCGGCGGCATCGTCGGGCATGTACTCGCGGTGCTGCTTGGCGTCGAAGCTCTCCTCGAACACGCGGCAGCCGTTGCGCTTGATGATGCGCCCGGGCACGCCCACGACGGTGCAGTTATCGGGTACGTCCTTGACGACAACCGAGTTGCCGCCGATTTTGACGTTGTTGCCGATGCGGATGTTGCCGAGCACCTTGGCGCCCGTGCCCACGGTGACGTTATTGCCCAGGGTGGGGTGGCGCTTACCGGTCTCGTTGCCGGTACCGCCGAGCGTGACGCCCTGATAGAGCACGCAGTTGTCGCCCACAATGGTGGTCTCGCCGATGACGACGCCCATGGCGTGGTCGATAAAGAAGTGCTTGCCAATTTGCGCGGCGGGATGAATCTCGACGCCGGTGATGTGGCGGGTGATTTGTGAGAGCACACGGGCGAGCGAGCGATGACCATGCTCCCAGAGCCAGTGCTCGGGCACATGGTTCCACTTGGCGTGCAGGCCGGGATAAGACAAAAAGATGACCAGGGCATTTTGCGCAGCGGGGTCCTGCGCCTGGACAGTCTTGATGTCCTCGCGAATGGTATTGATAAAGCTCACCGGCCGCCCTCCCTTAGCGCCGCGACAATGCAATTCAATAAAGTATAGCGATTCGCTAGGGATTAGGAAGGGCAATCTTGCGCGGCTTTACGTGACAGGTGTCAGTTATGCAAACTTGCTGGGAATGAAGTAAGACTTTTGAGAGGTTTGGCTCGCGCCCGCGCTGCAACCGTATACTGGTCAACTTGGACGTGTCCGCGCCCGCAACTGAGAGGTTTTACTTCATGGGTTTCATCAATTTTATCGCCGAGCTGCTTAAGGATCCGCGCACCGCGATCGCCAGCTGGATCGCCGCCGGCCCGCTTATGGCCTACGGCTGCGTGTTCCTGATTATCTTTATCGAGACGGGCGTGGTGTTCTTCCCGTTCCTTCCCGGCGACTCGCTGCTGTTTGCCTCGGGCTTCTTCGCCCACAACGGTGGCTTTAACATCGTGGCGCTTTTGGCCACTGCGTGGGCCGCGGCCATCCTGGGCGACCAGTGCAACTTTATGATCGGCCACTTCTTTGGCCGCAAGATCATCGCCTCGGGCAAGGTGAAGGCCATGACGCCCGAGCGCATCAAAAAGTCCGAGGACTTCCTGGACAAGTGGGGTCACCTGGCCATCTTCCTCGGTCGTTTCTTCCCGTTCATCCGCACCTTCGTGCCCTTTATCGCCGGCATGGGCGGCATGCACTGGCGCAACTTTGTCATCTTTAACGTACTGGGTGGCATTACTTGGTCGACGGTCTTTACGCTGCTGGGTTACTTCTTCGGTGGCATCCCCTTTGTGCAGGAGCACTTTGAGCTGCTGATCGTCGGCATCGTCGCCGTGTCGATCATTCCGACTGTGGTCGGCTTGGTTAAGGCTAAGCTGGGCAAAAAGAACGTATAGATTGAGCCGGCGCGCAAACCGTGCAGTTGAGGCCCGTCACCCATTGCGGTGGCGGGTCTTTTTATATCTGTTGCAAATGAAAATACTTTACTTAGTTAAAGAAAAGCGTTTTATCCGCGGCGCGCGGGGAGTACAATCTCCTGCATGCGAATCGACGCGCCATCGGCTTTGATGTTGCCCGCGTGTCCTGCCCGGCTCTACGCTCCGGGCGTGCGACGTTGCGACGCGGCCGGCTTCGGTCCTTGCGTGCGGGTTCGCGAGTTTGCAACCGTGTATGTAAGGAGCGACATATGACTGTCGAGAAGAAGGATATCGATTGGGGTAGCCTCGGCTTTGGCTACATGAAGACCGATTACAGTTACGAGGCTCATTGGAAGGATGGCGAGTGGGACGAGGGCGGCCTGACCACCGACCACACCCTGCATGTCTCCGAGTGCGGTGGCATCTTCCATTACTGCCAGGAGGTCTTTGAGGGCCTGAAGGCCTACACCGCCGAGGACGGTAGCATTGTCTGCTTCCGTCCCGACATGAACGCCGAGCGTATGTACAACTCTGCGCAGCGCCTCGAGATGCCCCCGTTCCCCAAGGACAAGTTCGTTGAGGCCGTCAAGCAGGTCGTTTCTGCCAACGCCGCCTGGGTCCCGCCCTTCGGTTCCGGTGCGACCCTGTACGTGCGTCCGTTTATGATCGGTTCCGGCGATGTGATCGGCGTGGCTCCCGCTCCTGAGTATACGTTCCGCATTCTCGTGACCCCGGTCGGTCCGTACTTTAAGGGTGGTCTCAAGCCCGTCAAGCTGCGCGTTTCCGAGTACGATCGCGCCGCGCCGCACGGCACCGGCAACATCAAGGCCGGCCTGAACTACGCCATGTCCCTCAAGCCCACGATGGAGGCCCATCGCGAGGGCTATGCCGAGAACCTGTATCTCGACTCCGAGTCCCGCACCTATGTCGAGGAGACCGGCGGCGCCAACGTCCTGTTCGTGAAGGAGGACGGCACCCTCGTCGTTCCGCAGTCGCACACCGACTCCATCCTTCCCTCCATCACTCGCCGTTCGCTCGTTCAGGTCGCCGAGGACCTGGGCATGACCGTCGACCAGCGTCCCGTCGAGTGGGCCGAGGTCAAGGCCGGTACCTTCGTTGAGTGCGGCCTGTGCGGCACCGCCGCCGTCATCTCCCCGGTGGGCGAGATCGACAACAAGGTCTATGGCGCCGATGAGACCGTGACCTTCCCGGCTGGCTGCACCGAGATCGGCCCCGTGATGAAGAAGCTCCGCGAGACCCTGACTGGCATCCAGTCTGGTGCCGTTGAGGATAAGCACGACTGGGTCTACGTCGTCGCGTAATTTGTCTTAGCTGTCCGGCCCGAGGGCGACCTTCCTTTCCGGCGCGTCCTCGGACATGAAAGAGCCCCCGCTGCGCACTTCGTGCGGCGGGGGCTCTTTCGTCCTGCGGAATGCGCCGGAAAGGAAGGTTGCCCTCGGGCCTGCGTTGCCTCGATATCGCCGTACGGGCAAATATTAATCTGAATTAAAGATGGTGCGCGGCCTTTTGGCCGCGCGTTATATAAAGAAGGGGGGTCCAAGGCGAGTGCCTTGGACCCCCTTAAAGGATCAATGTGCTGATGGAAGCTCGGCCGTGCCTGCTAGAACTTGACGGTCGGTGCCTGGCGGGCGGCCTCGGCGGCCTCGAAGCCCTGGCGCTCCTTAAACTGGAAGATGCCGGCAAAGATGACGGCAGGGAACGTCTGAATGGCGTTGTTGTAGCTGAGCACGCAGTCGTTGTAGCTCTGACGCGCGTAGCTTACCTTGTTCTCGGTGTCCTCGAGCGTGGCCTGGAGCTGCGTAAAGTTGGTGTTCGCCTTAAGGTCGGGATAGGCCTCGGCCACAGCAAAGAGCTGGCGCAGCGCACCGGTCAGCACATTGTCGGCTTCCATCTTGGCCTCGGGCGTGGTGGCGCTCACGGCGGCGTTGCGCGCGTTGACCACGGCAGCGAGCGTGTCCTGCTCGTGCTTGGCGTAGCCCTTGACGGTCTCGACCAGGTTGGGGATCAGGTCGTTGCGGCGCCGCAGCTGCGTGTCGATGTTCTGCCAGGCGTTATCGATGCGATTGCGCTTGGTGACCATGTTGTTGTAGATACCGGCGATGGCGCAGGCAATCACAACGACAACAACGATACCGATGATGACGGGAAGCATGATGTCTCCGTTTCGAATGGCAGCGGCGTCTTGCGCCAGCCGTCGTTGGTGTAACGAATCTAGTATACCCGCAACCCTTGGCGGTGCCGAACTTTCCGGTGAGCGTTATGTTTCAACCAAGGAGGGATGCCGGTATGGAACGGGTGGTACAGGTGTAAGATATGCGACAGATTAAGGAATGCTGTCTACACCTTGAGGATGGCGATACGGATGGACCTTCGCATCAAGAAAACCTATCGTGCCCTGTTCGATGCCTTTACCGAGCTTTTGGAAGAGCATCGCTTTGAGGATCTGACGGTTGCCATGCTCTGCGACCGGGCCCTGATTCGCCGCACGACGTTCTATAAGCATTTTCGCGACAAGAACGACTACTTCGCCTTCTATATCGATGAGCTCATGACGGGCTTGCCACAAAACCGGGCCGATGCGGCGGGCGCGGAGTCGGTCGAAGACGTGCAAGTGCTTCGCCATGAGGTGTTTGCCGACGCCATGGATATGATCCTGGCACATGAGCAGCTCATGGATAACATCCTGGAGAGCAGCATGTCGGGTATGCTGACCAGCATGATTTGCGACCGCATTGCCCACTCCATCCGCGAGCGCGTAATGAGCACACTTGACGAAGACGCATTGGCTCCCGTGTCGCTTGAGACAACATCGGAGTTTATCGCTGGCGGCATTATTCGACTGTTCACAAAATGGTGGGAATCGGGTCACGATCTTGAGAGTCGACCCGAGATAGCCGACGTGGTCGATGCGCTGTTCGAACGAACCATGACACCGGTGAATCACTAAAAGTGGCGGAGAGAGGGGGATTCGAACCCCCGGAACGCTCTCGCGCTCAACGGTTTTCAAGACCGCCGCATTCAACCGCTCTGCCATCTCTCCGTGAGTCGTAATGATAGCATCGTTTTGGATTTGCAACAGGGAAGGCGGACGATGACGAGCACCGAAATCGATGAGAAGTTCATGCGCGAGGCGCTGGCGGAGGCGCGCGCCGCTGCTGCGGTGGGCGAGGTGCCGATCGGCGCCGTGGTAGTGCGCGCGGGCGAGATTGTCGCGCGGGCGCACAATCGTCGCGAGCTCGATCAAGACCCTTCGGCGCATGCTGAGTTTGCAGCGTTGTGCGCTGCCGCTCAGACGCTCGGCCGTTGGCGCCTTTCCGACTGCACCGTTTATGTGACGCTCGAGCCCTGCTGCATGTGCGCGGGCCTTATGGTCAACGCGCGCGTGGGGCGATGCGTGTATGGCGCGGCCGATGCCAAGGCGGGCGCGCTGGGCTCGCTATACGACCTCAATGCCGATTCGCGTCTGAATCATCGCTTTAATGTGACGGCCGGCGTGCTGGCAGACGAGTGCCGTGAAGTGCTGAGCAGCTATTTTGCCGGTTTGCGCGGTGGGGATGGTTGCGGCTGCGGCTGTGGGTCCGATCTTGAGGCGCATGCCGCTCATGCCGCGGCGTTGGTTGATGCCGACGGGGTTGCTGGTGCGGCGTTCGACTTTGGCCCTGTGCAGCGCCGACCGCGTCGCGTGCTACTGGCGATCGACTCCTTTAAGGGCAGCGTGTCGAGCGCGCAGGCGGAGTCGGCGGTTGCCGAGGGCGTGCGCCGCGTGTGGCCCGATGCCGAGGTGAGCGCGCTACCGCTGGCGGACGGCGGCGAGGGTACGCTCGATGCCGTTGCCGCGTGCGGCGGTGAGCTTGTGACCTGCGAGGTCGCAGGCCCCTTGGGCGAGCACGTGCCTGCCCGGATGCTGGTGGATGGCGGGCGCGAATCGGCGGTCATTGAGATGGCCGAGGCTGCGGGCATTGGGTATTCGCCCTGCACGGAGTCGGCGGCGCTGGCTGCCTCGACCTATGGCGTGGGCGAGCTCATGCTCCGTGCGGTTCGCGCCGGGGCGAAGACTATCTATATTGGTTTGGGTGGCAGTGCTACCAACGATGGCGGTGCCGGCATGCTGCGGGCGTTGGGCGTGCGTGTGGTCGATGATCAGGGCTGCGATATTGCGCCGGGGCTCGCGGGCCTTGAGCGGGTGGCCGGTGTTGACCTGATGCCGGCGCTTCGAGCGCTGGAAGGCGCGAGCATCGTCGTGCTCTCCGATGTCGAGAATCCGCTTGTGGGGCGTCGTGGTGCGTTGGCGGTGTTTGGCGGGCAGAAGGGTCTACCGACGGGCGATGCCCAGGTGCTGAGCAGGTATGACAGCTGGATGGTCGGCTACGGTCGTCTGCTCGATGCGGCGATTGCCGAGGTGCGGGGCCAGGGCTTGCTGCGTGTGCCCCAGGGCGCGCGGACGTTTGGTTCGGTCCTTGGCGTGCCCGGTGCCGGTGCTGCCGGCGGCCTTGGCGCCGCGCTGCTGGCGCTTGGTGCCGAGTTGCGTTCGGGTGTGGAGACCGTGCTCGACCTCGTCGGGTTCGACGAGCGCGTGCGCGATGTCGACCTGGTCATAACAGGCGAGGGAAATATGGACGAGCAGTCTGCCGCCGGCAAGGCGCCGGTGGGCGTGGCGCGTCGTGCCAAGCGATATGGCAAGCCGGTCACGGCCGTCGTGGGTGGCCGCGCCGACAACTTGGATGCGGTATACGAGCAGGGCATCGACCTGGTGCTGCCCATCTGCCGCAAGCCCATGCCCCTCGACCAAGCGCTCGATCCGCAGGAAGCCACAACAAACCTCGTCTGCGCCGGCGAAGCCGCCGCCCAAGCCTACGACCTTGCCCGCCTCTAAAACCATCCCCCCATAAGTTGCGGTGAAATAGTTCCTGTTTTTGCGGCTTGAGCAGCCAAACAGGAGCTGTTCCACCGCAACTTCGAGAATGGCCATCCGAAGCTGGCTGGCTTGAGCCTCGAATCGGAGCGTTCGCCA
Organism: uncultured Collinsella sp.; assembly: GCA_934655965.1. Lineage (GTDB taxonomy): Bacteria > Actinomycetota > Coriobacteriia > Coriobacteriales > Coriobacteriaceae > Collinsella. The sequence goes on along the minus strand of CAKUHK010000008.1, from coordinate 135 downwards.
CAAAAGGTGGCTATCTACTACGTTCAACCGGGCATCCTTGACCATCTCGGAATTTGCGAAAATAAAACCGACGCTCCTATAAGTTGTCAATAGGCAGTTTGCGGGAGCGCTCCCTTCAATTCGCACAGGAGCTCG
>CAKUHK010000007.1:0-43781 GCA_934655965.1 uncultured Collinsella sp. | reverse complement strand
GACAAGGAACCCCGCCAGCAAGCGATGCCAAGAACCTCCAGCAGCGTCACCGCAGGCCGGGGCCGGGTTTGGTTTTGAAAACACTCCGCACTGATATCTTCTGAATTGAAGACGCCGATGGCGTATCCATATACCATTGGCGTCGACACCATCAGATGCGGACCGCGCGGTGACCCCACATTCCGCTGGCGCCCATGGGGCTGCCCTCGTTTTCCGACATGTCCCGCGCGGCCCGCGGCGAGCCGAGACCGCCGCATGACCTAATAGGAGCATGGAGCGATACCGCGGACCCGAACAACCGCATTCTATCGCGTCCCCGTCAGTGTGCCGCCTGCCCGGTCCAGGCGAGCACGGAAAGAACGGAGCGAGACATGCGAACCGAATCGACACCCGACGCCCGCGGGCCGGTCTTCTGCGGGGTCGACACCCACGCCGACACGCACTGGCTGTGCGTCCTGGACTGGAGGGGCCGCAAGGTCCTGTCCCGCCAGTTCCCCGCCGACGCGGCGGGCTACGAGGCTCTCGCCGGGGCCATCGCCGGGGCCGGCGAGCCCGCCTGCATCGCGATGGAGGGGACGTCGTCCTACGGGGCGGGCCTCACCAGGCACCTCGCGTCGCTGGGGATGCCCGTGCGCGAGGCGCTCTCCCCGGCGAGGATGCAGAGGAGGCGCCCGGGGCAGGGCAAGTGCGACGAGGCGGACGCGGAGAGGGCCGCCCGCGCGGCGATGTCCGGCTCCAGGCTCGGGACCCCCAAGAGCCAGGACGGCTGGGTCGACGGGGTGCGCTGCATGCTCGCGGCCCGCTCCGGGGCGGTGAAGGCGCGGACCTCGGCGATCAACACCGCGAGGTCGCTGCTCACCACCGCCCCGGAGGGGCTCAGGTCGAGGTTCCGCGGCATGGGCGGGCCGAGGCTGATGGAGGAGCTCCCCTCCGTGCGGTCGGAGGGCGCGCTGGGCGCCGCGCTCGGCGCCCTGGCGGACCTGTGGGCGGCGGCGCGCGACGCGGCGCTCGACATGGAGCGCGCGATCGAGGCGTCCCTGGAGGAGAACTGCCCCGCGCTGCTGGCGATGTACGGGTGCGGGCCCGTCAGCGCGGCCAAGCTCGCCGTGGCCGCCGGGGACAACCCGGGCAGGCTGCGCTCCGAGGCGTCGTTCGCGGCGATATGCGGCGCCAGCCCCATCCCCGCCTCGAGCGGCAAGACCGTGAGGCACAGGCTCAACAGGGGCGGCGACCGGCAGGCGAACAGCGCGCTGTACGAGATCGCGAGGCAGAGGGTCATGCGCGACCCCGAGACGGCCGAGTACGCCGATAGGGCCAGGGCGCGGGGGAAGAGCGACAGGGAGGTCATGAGGTGCCTCAAGCGCTACGTGGCCAGGGAGGCATACCGGGCGCTGATGCACCCGCATGAAATCAGGAGGCCCGAGGACGCCTCGGCCCTCGTGGCGGCCAGGCGCGCGGCGAAGGTCAGCCAGGTGAGGGCGGCGTCCATACTCGGAACCAGCGAGAAGTACATCTCGATGCTGGAGAGGGGCCAAAGGGACCTGAAGCCCATAAGGAGGGCCTACGAGGCATGGGTCGAGGCGGGACTTCCGCTCGATTGGGACAGGCAGGCCTTCGAGGCGGAGCGAAAAATGAATTCCAAAAAAGGCCTTGCCAAATAGGAGCGTCAGGACGCAAGAGACCCCCGCCGCACGAAGTGCGCAGCGGGGGTCTCTTGCATGTCCGAGGACGTTCTGAAAACTAACTCCAGGGCGGGCCCGAACAAGAACAACCGACTACAGGTCGATGTGCGATTCCTTGATCGGGAACGGCTCGGCGAAGTGGCAGGCGCAGCAGTGGCCCGGGGCGACTTCCTTAAACTCGGGAAGCTTCTCGGAGCAGATGCCCTGCGCGATCGGGCAGCGCGTGTGGAAACGGCAGCCGGTCGGCGGGTCCAGCGGCGACGGCGGATCGCCAGCGAGAATGATGCGCTTACGAGTCTTCTGGACATCCGGATCGGGCACCGGCACAGCAGACAGCAGCGACTGCGTGTACGGGTGGTGCGGCTCGCTATAGAGCGTCTTCCAGTCCGAAACCTCGACCATCTTGCCCAGGTACATAACGGCAACGCGGTCGGAGATGTGCTGCACGACAGAGAGATCGTGGGCAATAAACAGGTACGCGGTACCAAACTTGTCCTGGAGCTCCTTAAGCAGGTTCAGGACCTGAGCCTGAATGGACACGTCCAAAGCAGAAACCGGCTCGTCACAGATGATCAGCTTGGGCTTCAGAGCGAACGCGCGGGCGATGCCGACACGCTGACGCTGGCCGCCCGAAAACTCGTGCGGATAGCGGTTGATGTGCTCGGGATTCAGACCGACGACGTCCAGCAGCTCGCGGACGCGCTCGATACGCTCCTCCTTGGTACCCACGCCGTGAATGGTCATGGGCTCGGAGACGATCTCGCCAATCGTCATACGGGGGTTCAGCGAAGCATAGGGATCCTGGAAAATGAACTGCATCTCGCGGCGCATGTCCTTGATCTCATGCTTGCTCATCTCAGAGACGTCTTTGCCCTGGAAGAACACCTTGCCGGCCGTCGGCTTGGTGAGGCGCATGATGGTGCGGCCCGTCGTGGACTTACCGCAACCGGACTCGCCAACCAGACCGAAGGTCTCGCCCGGATAGATCTCAAACGAGATGTCGTTTACAGCAGAGACGACACGCTTGGAGAAGCGCTTGGCGAACATGCCGGACTCAGCGGGAAACTCCTTGGAAAGGTGCTCGACCTTCAGCAGAGGAGTACGCTCGTTGGTATCTGCCATTACGCCTCGCCTCCCTTCTTGGAAACCTTGCGCGTACGGGACGTCTCAGGAGCGTTCTTGAGGAACTCAGGGTCACCGGAGTAGTGGCACGCAGAGTAGTGACCAGACTCGGTGACAACGCGCTCGGGGCGCTGCTTGCGGCACTTGTCCGTGGCATACGGGCAACGGGGCGAGAATACGCAGCCCTCGGGCAGGTTCATGAGCGAAGGCGGGTTGCCGTGAATCGGCGTAAGCGGCTTCTTCTCATCGATAGCCTGCTCCGGGATGGAGCGGATAAGACCCCAGGTGTAGGGATGACGGCTCTCGTAGAAAATCTCTTCGGCCGTGCCGAACTCAACGGGGCGACCGGCGTACATAACCATAATCTTGTCGGCCATGTCGGCGACAACACCCAGGTCGTGGGTAATCATGATGATGGCGTTACCGTTCTTCTCCTGCATCTCCTGCATGAGCTCAATGATCTGAGCCTGGATGGTAACGTCCAGAGCGGTCGTGGGCTCGTCGGCAATCAGGATGTCGGGATCGCAGGCAAGGGCCATAGCAATCATGACGCGCTGACGCATACCACCGGAGAACTGGTGCGGATACTCGTTGACGCGCTTCTCGGGCTCGGGGATACCCACGAGATCCAGAAGCTCGGTGGCGCGCTTGAGCGCCTCCTGCTTGGAGTAGCCACGGTGCAGACGAAGGCCCTCGCCCACCTGCTTGCCGATCTTGTAGACCGGGTTGAGGGAGGTCATAGGATCCTGGAAGATCATCGCGATATCGTTACCGCGAATGTGCTGCATCTCTTCCTCGGACATCTCGAGGATGGAGCGGCCGCGATAACGAACGTCGCCGCCCTCGATCTTTCCCGGAGGCATCGAGATAAGGCCCATGATGGTCATGGCGGTCACGGACTTACCGGAACCGGACTCACCGACGACACCCAGGGTCTCGCCACGATCGAGCGTGTAAGACACACCATCGACAGCGCGAACGACGCCGTCCTCGGTATGGAAATACATCTTAAGGTCATCGACCTCGAGCAGATGCTGGCCCTCGGGAACCGGCTGGTCCTTCAGGTCCACATAGTTCTTGTTCTTCTTCATCCTTATGCGTCCTTCATCTTGACGTCGAGGGCGTCACGCAGACCGTCACCCAGCAGGGTGAAGGCGAGCACCGTCGTAAGAATTGCCAGACCGGGCATGATCATCATCCAGGGGGCGGTCATCAGATACTGCTGACCGTCCTGAATCATCGAACCCCAAGAAGGCGTAGGCGGAATAACGCCCATGCCAAGGTAGGACAGAGCGGACTCGGTCAGAATAGCGCCACCGATGTTCATGGTTGCATAGACCACGATGGAGGCAACGGAGTTCGGGAAGATGTGACGCATGACGATGCGGGCATCGGATGCGCCCATAGCACGGGCCGCGTCAACGTAGTCGTTCTCCTTGACCGTCAGGATTGCCGAGCGGAAGACGCGCGCAATCGAGGGCCAACCGAGAATGCCGATGGCGATAAAGACGTTCTGAAGGCCACGGCCGATAACGGCAATCATGGCGACAACGAACAGCACGTACGGGAACGCCAGGAAGATATCGGCGCAACGCATGATGATCGTATCCCAGATGCCGCCGTAGAAACCGGCGAGAGCACCCATGACCAGACCGATGACCGTCGAGATGGCGGTTGCCATAATACCGACGGAAAGTGAGACGCGGGCACCGTAGATAACACGGACCAGAATGTCACGGCCGAGAGCGTCGGTGCCAAACGGATGCTCGGCACACGGAGCCAAAAGTGCCGTCTCGGCCATGGTGGTCGAGTCGGATGCCGTCGGAGAACCGAGCCAAGGCTGAGCCCAAAGGTCGGCAGTCAACGCAATAAGAACAACGATGACAATCCAGCAGACACCGATGACGGCGAGCTTGTTCTTACGAAGACGCTTAAAAGCGTCGCCCCACAGCGTGCGGGACTTGGCGGGAGCAGATGCGGCCTTGGTGGCGGTAGCCTGCTCCTGAGACTGAGAATCAGTTTCCTGCATAAGACGTACCTCCCTTAGGCCTTATCCGACGGACCGCCAAGGCGGATGCGCGGGTCGAGGAATGCATAGCTGATGTCGACGAGCAGGTTGATAACCATAACGACGACGACGACGAGCGTAACGCCGCCCATAACGACAGGCCAGTCACGCATGCTGATAGCACGGTAGATCTCATAGCCGATGCCGGGCCAGTTAAAGACTGTCTCGGTCAGGATGGCACCCGAGAGCATAGCGCCAAAGTCGACACCAATATAGGTAACGACAGGGATGAGTGCATTCTTAAGCGCATGCTTGATGATGATCGCGCGATTGGAGAGACCCTTGGCCTTTGCCGTACGGATGTAATCCTGGTTCATGACATCGAGCAGCTGCGAGCGCATGATGCGAGCAGCATAAGCGGTCGAAACCGAAGCCAGCGTGATAGTCGGGAGCACATAGTGCATCCAGTCCTGATACTGCGAGCTGGCGCCGCCGGCACCCGAGATCGGCATGGAGAATGCGCCGCCGGTGAGGTCCTTGAGGACGACACCAAAGAACAGCTGCAACAGCATACCGAGCCAGAAGGCAGGAACGGCAACGAGGATCGACGTGGTGAGCGTTACCAAAATATCCCAGAATGAGTAACGTTTAACCGCCGATATGATACCCGCACCGATACCCATGATTGCCTCGAGCACGATGGCACACGCGGCAAGTTTGACCGTGTACGGATACTTCTGGGCAAAGATTTCCGTAACCGGCAGCTTGCGCTGGTACGAATTACCCAGATCGCCATGAAGCAGACCGTTCATGTAATACAAGTAACGGTCCACGAGCGACGTCTGAACGGGATCGCCGTTCTCGTCAAGGATTGCGTTGCCATCCTCGTCCGTCTGGACCAGGTGGTAGCGAACGCGAAGCTGAAGCTCCACCTCGGGGGCTAGAGCCTTGTCTCCACCGATCAGCTTGATCGGATCTCCCGGCACGATATTCTGGAGGGCGAACAGAATCAGCGTAACGCCCAAAAATACCGGGATGAACTGAAGCACACGTTTAACGATGTACTTACCCATACCACTCCCCTATCTAGGGATTAACCTAAATGGGATGCCGATCGCCAGACCGGCATCCCAAAATTACCACAAGCCAGTTTACCCCAGGTTAGGGAGAACTGTATGTTTCCCATGAGGTCTACGTAAATGCTTGACCCTCACGGAAGCTGCAAAACTCTTAGGCGAGCTCAGCGGTACCCAGATCGGCGTGCTTCTGCGGATCAACGTAGAGGTACTTGACGCGGTCGGAGCCAGCGATGGTGTGCGTGTAGAACATCACCGGGATGACCGGGCAGTCGGCGGCGACCATAGCGTCGGCCTCCTGCATCTTGGCGATACGCTCGTCGTCATCGACCGTGGCGCGAGCCTCGTCGACCTTGGCGTCGAAGTCGGGGTTGCTGTAACCGGAGCGGTTGTCGCCACCCAGGGAGTCGGAGTGGAACAGCGGGTACAGGAAGTTGTCCATGATCGGGTAGTCGGCAATCCAACCCAGACGACCAAACTGATAGTTGAAGTTCTGATACTGCTCGAGCAGGGCGGACCACTCGGGGGTATCGGAGGTAGCGGTAACGCCCACCTTGGCGAGGTCGCCGATGATGGACTCCATGATCTCCTTGTGGCCGCCGTCCTGGTTGTAGGACAGGGTCACGTTGATGCCACGGTCGCCGTTAGCGCCAGCGGGAGCAACCTTGTCGAGGTACTCGTTGGCCTTGTCGACGTCGTAGGCGGCAAACTCCCATGCGCCCTCCTTGTAGCCGGCGATTCCCGGAGGAACGATGCCGTCGGCGGGGGTACGGGTGCCCTTGAAGATGGTCTTGCAGATGGCCTCACGGTTGATGGCCAGGGAGATGCCCTTGCGCAGGTCGGCGTTGTTGAACGGCTCGGCCGTGTTGTTGCAGGTCAGATAGTAGGTGGAAGGCTCAGCGCCGAGCAGCATGTGCTCGCCGTCACCCATGGTGTAGCCGTCCTTGGACTCGCCACGGTCCTTCTTGGCGGCATCGATCTGAGCAACGGGAACGTCGCAGATGTCGAGGTTGCCGGCCTGGAACTCCTTGTAAGCGGTCTCAACGTCCTTAATGACCTGGAAGTGGATGGCGTCGATCTTGGCCTTGTCGCCATAGTAGTCGTCGAACTTCTTGAGGTTGATCTCCTGACCATCCTCCCACTTGCCGTCCATCATGAACGGGCCGTTGCCGACCGGGGCAAGGTAGTAGCTCTTGACGTCGGACTCGGCGCACTCGGGGACCGGGGCCAGAGCCGGGTGAGAAGCGACAAAGGGGAAGTCGGCATAAGCGGTAGACAGCTTAACGACGAGCGTCTCGTCGTCGGGGCAGGTGACGCCCGTCAGCTCGTCAGCGTTGCCGGCAACCAGGTCGTCGTAGCCCTCAACCATGGAGAGGTGGTAGGAAACCTCGGAAGGAACGTACTCAGTAGCGATGGCCGACTTGGTGTTGACCAGACGCTCCCAGCCAAGCTTGAAGGACTTGGAGGTGACGTCGTCGCCGTTGTGGAACTTAGCCTTCTTGATCTTGAAGGTGAACTCGGTGGCGTCGTCGTTGGCCTCGAAGGACTCGCAAGCCAGCGGAACGATCTCGCCCTTCTCGTTGTCGTACTCGGTCAGAGCATCAAACAGCTGGTAGTTGACCTGAGTGCCCTGATCCTCCTGGACGTTGTAGGGGTCAATGCAGACCGGGTTGTTGATGTAGAAGTTCAGCGTCGAACCGGACTCAGAACCGGAAGCGTCGCCACCCTTCTTGCCGCATGCGGCAAGAAAAGCCATGGAGCTCGCAGCGAGGGTGCCGCCAACAAAGGCGCGACGACCCATAACGGGCTGGTGGAACATAGAATCAGCCATGCCATCCTCCTTATGAGATAGGACAAAGAAATGTTCGGTCGGACACATGTCGAGACGACCCGATCCGAACCATCAAAACGCGACCCGTTGCTATGGCTGGTTATGCACAACAGGCCAACGTTTTGCAATACAGTAGCGCATTTTATGCACGAATGAACCTTCTTTCCGGTTAACGGTCGAGAAATTCTTTAGTTGGGCGCAGTATGTGGTATTACGCTGTGTTCTGTTACAGAATTGTTAACAAAAAGGCCCCGCAATGCGGAGCCTCTAATAAGTGACTTGTGGTGACGGCTTAGTAGCCGACGATGCCCTGCGGGAAGAAGAACATGCACAGGACGACGCACACGGCAAAGACGACGGCCATTATCACCGTCAGGCGATCGAGGTTCTGCTCCATGACGCCCGTGGCAGAGCTGGAGTTATACAGGGAGCTGGCGATCATATCCGAAACGCCGGTACCCTTGCCGGAGTGCATCAGAACGAGAATCGTCAGCGCCACGGCAGAGACAGCCCAAACAACAAACAGAAGAATCTGGAACGGACCCATAGATAAGCTCCTTAATAGAACAATTCAAACCCCAGTACTGTACCACAACCCCCAGCACTCCCCCACCTGCCATTTAGGGACGGGGCAGAAATGGCAGAAATACCAAAAAAGGGGGGTTGCCCGAATGTGGACAACCCCCTTGCAAGAAAACGCTTGGAGTTTTCTCTTAGGCCTCGGTGGCGAGCACGCGACCCGTCATCTCGGCGGAAGGCTCAATACCAGCCATGGTGAGCATGGTCGGAGCGATATCGGAAAGACGGCCGTCCTCGATACCGGTGAGCTTGGCCTTATCATCAACGATGATGAACGGCACGCGGTTGGTGGTGTGCGCCGTAAACGGATGCTTGGAACCGTCGGAAGCAACGTCAAACATGTGATCGGCGTTGCCGTGATCGGCGGTAATCAGCGCAAAGCCGCCCTTGGCGAGAATCGCCGGGACAACCTTGGACAGAGCATCGTCAACAGCTTCGACGGCCTTAACGGCGGCGTCGAAGACACCGGTGTGACCAACCATGTCGCAGTTCGCGAAGTTCACGATGTAGAAATCAGCGCGATCCTCGTTGATTGCGGCGACGAGCTTCTCGGTAACCTCGGGAGCGCTCATCTCAGGCTGCAGATCGTAGGTAGCGACCTTGGGGGAAGCGACGAGCACGCGCTCCTCGCCCTCCTTGGGCTCCTCGATGCCGCCGTTGAGGAAGAACGTCACGTGGGCGTACTTCTCGGTCTCGGCGGTGTGCAGCTGCTTCAGGCCATTGGCGGCGATAACGTCGGCCAGGACGTTCTCGGGGAACGTCTTGGGGAAGGCGACCTCGACGTCAAACGTCGGATCGTACTCGGTCATCGTCACAAAGTGCGAAAGCTTGATCTGCTCGCGCTCAAAGCCGTCGAACTCCTTGTCCGTGAACACGCGGGTCATCTGACGAGCGCGGTCGGGACGGAAGTTGAAGAAGATGGCCGCGTCGCCCTCGTGAATGCCCTCGTTGTGGGCAGCGAAGGGCTCGACGAACTCGTCGCCGCGCGGATCCTTCTCGTAGTAGGCCTTGATACCGGCAACAGGATCGGTATCGGCATCGGACGCGTTGACCATGACGTCGTAGGCGCGCTGGATGCGCTCCCAACGGTTGTCGCGGTCCATGGCCCAATAGCGGCCCGAAACGGTGGCAACGCGAGCGTCGCAACCGGTCTCCTCGGAAATCTTAGCCAGGAAGGCGCAGAACTCACTCATGTAGCCGGCACCGGACTGCGGGTCGACGTCGCGGCCATCCATGAAGGCGTGGACGCGAACGGTCTTGACACCGCGCTCGGCAGCCATCTTGACCAGAGCCTCGACGTGGTTCATGTGAGAATGAACGCCGCCAGGGCTCATGAGGCCCATGAGGTGGAGGGTCTTGCCGTCAGCCTTGACGTCGTCCATAGCCTTGACGAAGACCTCGTTCTCGGCGATGGAGCCGTCCTTGATAGCGTTGTTGATGCGCGAAAGCTCCTGGAACACGATGCGGCCGGCACCGATGTTGAGGTGGCCCACCTCGGAGTTGCCCATCTGGCCATCGGGAAGGCCCACGTCCTCGCCCGAAGCGCCGAGCGTGGTGTGGGGATACTTCTCGTACAGGCTATCAAGGAAGGGCGTCTTGGCAGCGGCGACGGCGTTCTCGCCATCAGCCGGGGCCAGGCCGCAGCCGTCCATGATGATCAGGATTGCAGGAAGATGACGCTGTGCCATATGTCCTACTCGCCTGCCTTGACGACCATAGAGGCGAAGTCGGCAGCCTTGAGCGAAGCGCCGCCCACAAGGGCACCGTCAACGTCGGGCTTGGCGACGAGCTCGGCGATGTTGCCGGGCTTGGCCGAACCGCCATACAGCACGCGAATGCCGTCGGCGAGCTCCTCGCCGAACATCTCCTTGAGGGTCTCACGGATAGCGCCGCAGACCTCCTGAGCGTCCTCGGCGGTAGCGGTCTTGCCGGTACCGATGGCCCAGATGGGCTCGTAGGCGACGACAACCTGCTTGGGGCAGGTGATCTCGAGACCCTCGAGACCAGCCTTGACCTGGTTCACGACGTGCTCGACATAGGTGCCGGCCTCGCGGACCTCAAGGGACTCGCCGCAGCAGAAAACGGGAACGATGCCAGCGGCAACGAGTGCCTTGGCCTTCTTATTCTCGTCCTCGTCGGTCTCGTGGAAGTAGTCACGACGCTCGGAGTGACCGATGATGCAGTAGGTGCAGCCAGCGGACTTGAGCATGTCGCAAGAGGACTCACCGGTGTAAGCGCCCTTGGCCTCCCAGTACACGTTCTGTGCACCGAGGGCGATGGGGGCAGCCTGAATGCGGTCATGAACCGTGGTGATGTCAATGGTCGGAGGGCAGACGAGCACCTCGACGCCAGCCGGAACCTCGGGCAGAGCCTGAGCCAGCTCGTCGGCGAGCTTGGCGGCCTCGGCGACGTCGTTGTTCATCTTCCAGTTACCAGCGATAAGAAGGGTGCGATTAGGCATCGAGAAGCGCCTCCACTCCGGGCAGGGCCTTACCCTCGACGAGCTCCATGGAAGCGCCACCACCGGTGGAGATCCAGCTCATCTTGTCGGCCAGGTTGAACTTGTTGACAGCCGCGACAGAGTCACCACCGCCGATGATCGAGGTGCAGTCGGCCTCGGCGACGGCCTCGGCGATAGCCTGGGTGCCGTGAGCGAAGTTGTCGAACTCGAAGACGCCCATGGGGCCGTTCCAGAACACGGTCTTGGCGCCCTTGACGGCCTCGGCGTAGAGCTCCTCGGTCTTGGGGCCGATGTCCATGCCCTCACGATCGTCGGGGATAGCGTCGGAAGCGACAACCTCGGGGACAGCGTCCTCGCCAAAGTGATCGGCAACGCGGTTGTCGATGGGGAGCAGGATCTTGACGCCCTTCTCCTCGGCCTTCTTGAGCATCTCGCCGGCGCGCTCGACCCAGTCCTCTTCCTTGAGGGACTGACCGACGGTCAGGCCCTGAGCCAGGAAGAAGGTGTAGGCCATGCCGCCACCGATGATCAGGGTGTCAGCGGAGTCGATGAGGTGATCGAGAACGCCGATCTTGGAGGAAACCTTGGAACCGCCGACGATAGCGACGAAGGGGCGCTCGGGCTCGGCGAAGATGCCGGTCAGCGTGTCGACCTCCTTCTCGAGCAGGAAGCCGGCGACGGCAGGCAGGTAAGCGGCGGGACCCACGACGGAACCCTGGGCGCGGTGAGCGGTGCCGAAGGCATCGAGAACGAAGACGTCACCATAGGAAGCGAGGGTCTTGGCGATCTCGGGATCGTTCTTCTTCTCACGCTTGTCGAAACGGACGTTCTCGAGAACCAGGACCTTGCCCGGCTCGACGGCGGCAACAGCCTCAGCAGCCTTCTCGCCGTAGGTGTCGGCGACAAAGGCAACATCGAGACCAGAGAGCTCAGCGAGCTTCTTGGCGACAGGCTCAAGGGAGAGCTCAGGCTGGAAGCCAGTGCCCTCGGGACGGCCGAGGTGGCTCATGAGGATGACGCGAGCATTGTGCTCAACGAGATAGTTGATGGTGGGCAGGGCAGCCTTGATACGGGTGGTGTCGCCAACGACGCCATCCTTGATAGGCACGTTGAAGTCAACGCGGACGAGAACGCGCTTGCCGTCGACATCGATGTCGCGGACGGTCTTCTTGGTAAAGGCCATGTTTGCTTCTACCTTTCGTACGTGTCTGCCTCCCATTACGGCAGACGATTTCTTATAAAAAGGGCGCGACCCTAGGGTGTAAGCCCTATAAGGCCGCGCCCTTCTTTAGACGCTCAACGAGCTATTCGCTAAAAGCTAAATTAAGCAACGAACTTCTCGAAGTACTTGATGGTGCGGACCATCTGAGAGGTGTAGGAGTTCTCGTTGTCGTACCAAGAGGTGACCTGAACGAGGGTCTGGCCGTTGCCGAGATCAGAGCACATGGTCTGAGTGGCGTCGAAGATGGAGCCGTGGGTCTCGCCGATGATGTCGGTGGAGACGATGTCATCCTCGTTGTAAGCGAAGGTCTCGGAGATGGTGGCAGCGTAAGCCTTCATAGCGGCGTTGACCTCGTCGACGGTAACCTTCTTGTCAACGACGGCGTAGAGGTTGGTGAGGGAGCCAGTCGGCGTCGGGACGCGCTGAGCAGCGCCGATGAGCTTACCGTTGAGCTCGGGGAGAACCAGGCCGATAGCCTTAGCAGCACCGGTGGTGTTGGGGACGATGTTGACGGCGCAGGCGCGGCTACGACGCTTGTTGCCCTTGCGCTGCGGGCCGTCGAGCGGCATCTGGTCGCCGGTCCAGGCGTGAATGGTGGTCATGATGCCGGACACGATGGGAGCGAAGTCGTTCAGACCCTTGGCCATCGGGGCGAGGCAGTTGGTGGTGCAGGAAGCAGCGGAGATGATGTTGTCCTCAGCGGTCAGCGTCTCATGGTTGACGTTGTACACGATGGTGGGCAGATCGCTGCCGGCCGGAGCGGAGATGACGACCTTCTTGGCGCCAGCGTTGATGTGGGCCTGAGCCTTAGCCTTGCTGGTGTAGAAGCCGGTGCACTCGAGCACGACGTCGACGTCGAGGTCGCCCCAAGGCAGGTTGTTGGCGTCGGCCTCCTTGTAGATCTTGATCTCCTTGCCGTCAACGGTGATGGAATCCTCACCAGCGACGACCTCATGATCGCGAGCATAGTTGCCCTGCGTGGAGTCGTACTTCAGCAGGTAAGCGAGCATATCGGGAGAGGTGAGGTCGTTGATAGCGACGATCTCGGAGCCCTCATGACCGAACATCTGACGGAAAGCCAGACGACCGATGCGACCGAAGCCGTTAATAGCAACCTTTACTGCCATTGTGTCTCCTTTCGTAAGGCCCCCGCAAGCTACAGCGCCCGCCGTTGAGGCCCACAAACTAACCACTCGCCTAATATACCTTTTTTTTGACTTGAATTTCACGAGAATGCTCGAAATTGAAAATCAAATTTGCGTTAAAACGCTTTAAAGAATAAAACACCAGTTCAATCCCTATATAAGCCAATGCTTTATACTACCTGTTCGCTTCAATGAGCTTTTCAAGACGTAAAACACGGTGGTACAAGGCTGACTTCGACAAAGGAGGGTCGGCCATCTCCCCCAAATCCCGCAGCGACAGATCGGGATAGCGCTCACGCAGGTCGCAAAAGACCGCCAAGGCCTCCGGAAGCGTGTCGCGTAGGCCCCGCTGCTCGAGCTCATCGATTAACGCAAGCTGATGCTGGGCGGCACCGGCACTTCTGGTCTGATTGGCCAGCTCGGCATTTACGCGGCGGTTCACGTCGTTTTTGACTAGCTTGACCGCGCGCGCTTCCTCAATCTCGGCAACGCTGCGCTTGGCGCCGATCAGCTTCAGGAGCTGCTCAATCTCCTCGGCGCTCTTAATGTAGACAGCAAAGGATCCGCGCCGTGCGTTAACGCGCGCATGGACACCAATCTGCTCCAGCAGGTCGCAAAGCCCCTTGGCGTACTGCTCACCCTGGACCGCAATCTCCAAATGAAAGTCGCCACGAGGATCGGCAACAAAGCCCCCGGCAATGAGCGCGCCGCGGATGTAGGCAAGCCTGCAGCAGGGACGGGCGACGATATGCCGGGGCACACCGGCGACAAGCCCTCCCCTACGGTCGAGGATGCCCAACAGCACCAGAGCCTTGTCCAGGTCGGGCTGGTCGGGCAGGGTGATGAGGTAATTTCGGACCTTATGGAGAACCGATTTACGGACGGTGAACTCCGTCTTGAGCTTAAGGATGCGATGCGTCAGCGTGATCATCGTTCGCGCGACGGCACCCGTCTCGGTCGCGACCGTCAAACGATACCGCCCGGAGCCGGCCAGCGAGAGCGTACCGCTCACACGCGTCAGGGCGGCAAGCGTCGACAGATCGCAGTATTCACATTCGGGTTCGCAGCGCGCGAGCTCGTCGCGCACCTCGGCGGTAAACGACATGCAGGCCTATGCTTTCGTGTTGGCGCGCGACAGGTCACGATGGGAGATGCTCACGTGATACTGGGCGCCTTCCAAATAGCGGGCCGTGGCCTCGGCGATGGCAACGCTGCGGTGCTGGCCGCCCGTGCAGCCGATGGCGATAGAAAGCTGCGGCTTGCCCTCCGCAATATAGCCGGGCATGACCGTATCGAGCAGCTGCGTCCAGGCCTTCCAGAACTCCTGGGTCTTGGGATGGTCCAGGACAAAGTCGGAGACCTTCTTATCGAGACCGGTCATGGTGCGCATCTCGGGATCATAGAACGGATTGGGCAGGAAGCGAACGTCGATCATAATGTCCGCCTCGACGGGCATACCGTGCTTAAATCCAAACGAGAACACATGAACGTCCATGAGCTGCTGGTCGGACAGCTCAGAAAAAGCCATGCGCAGCTTGTTGCGTAGCGCAGAGGTGCGCAGGCGGCTCGTGTCGATGATCATATCGGCTCGGTCACGCACGCCCTGCAGCTGCAGGCGCTCACGCTGAATCGCATCGGCCGTGGTCTCCCCCGGCTTGGCGATGGGATGGCGGCGGCGGTTTTCGCTGTAGCGACGGATCAGTACCTCGTCGGAAGCCTCGAGAAACACGATATCGCAGCTCATCTCGCGCTCCTCGAGCGCGGTGACGGCATCGAGCAGCTCATCGAACAGGCCCTGGCTACGCAGGTCGCAGGTAACGGCGAGATGCCTGCCCACGCCCGTATTGATGCCGACGAGTTCGGCGAGCTGGGCAATCAGACGCGGAGGCAAGTTATCGATGCAAAAATAGCCCATGTCCTCGAACACGTGCATGGCCTGCGTACGGCCCGATCCGGACATTCCGGTGATGATGACGATATCGGGGATGCGCTCCGAGCGCTCCGCCGCATCCATGGCATCTCCCTTTTGCATGTGCTGCCTCCTAAAAACAAGCGCGGGACCCAGCAACCCGGATCCCGCGCGGTCAATTGCCTTTATTGAGTATACCGCCCTGAGCGGATACGAGGTCCGTCTTAGGCCTCAAGCGCGGCCTTGAACCAACTCGTAATACTCGTGGGGTGCGTAATGGCGGTGCCCACGACAACGGCCCAGGCGCCCGCATCAATCGCGGCGCGAGCCTCCTCGGGCGTGTGCACGCGGCCCTCGCAGATGATGGGGAGACCCGGGAATTCCTCGGTCGCCTGACGTAAAAGTGGCAGATCGGGACCATCGGCCATGGTGCAGTCGATGGCGGCAACGCCATGGGAGAGCGTGGTAGACACCAAATCGAAGCCCATGTCGACCGCGCGACGGATATCCTCGATGGTGGCGCAGTCCGCCATCAGGAGCACGCCCTCCTCATGCAGCGGGCGGAACGTGTCCTCGAGCGTCTTGCCATCGGGACGCGGGCGATCGGTGGCATCGATTGCCACGATATCGGCACCGGCGGCAACGCAGGCGCGAGCATGACGCAGCGTCGGCGTGATGTAGACGCCTTCGTGCCCATCCTTCCACAGGCCGATGACGGGGACCTCGCAGCGGCCCTTAATGGCGGCGATGTCGGCAAGGCCCTGGCAGCGGATGGCGGCGGCGCCGCCGAGCTCGCAGGCGCGAGACATCTGAGCCATGGTCTCGGGTGTACGAAGCGGCTCGCCCATATAGGCCTGGACACTCACGACGAGCTTGCCCTTAAGGGATTGAATCAAAGGATCAACGGCCATTTCCATCTCAACCTTTCTCAGAATAACCTCCTGAGGCATTACACCTCAGGAGGCACGCTTGGTAGATATGTTTATTTCAGCGAAGCGAGGAGATGCTCTGCAGCACCGATGAGCGGCGCATCGCCCTCGAGAGAGCCGATGAGGATCGGCGTGTCCTGAAGCGGGTCGAGCGCCTGGCTGGCATAGCCCTCGCGCACCGAATCCTTCCATGTCTGCGAGCGCCAATCCGGACCCTGGTGAATCACACCGCCCGAAAGCACGATGACTTCGGGGTCCAGGATATTGGCAAGCGAACCCAAGCTAGCACCCAACGCAAAGCCTGCGTCATGGATGACCTCGGTCGCCTTTGCGTCGCCAGCACGGCACAGGTCGTTCACGTCGCGGCCGACCGAGGGACGGCTGGGGTCAACACGGCCAAAGCGCTCGTCGTACATGCGGCCGATCGAGGTGCCCGAAGCAACCGACTCAAGATGGCCGGAACGACCGCAGGCGCAGGGAATGCCGGCGGCGGCCGAGCACTCGATATGGCCCATATGGCCGGCGGCACCGTGGAAGCCCCGCATCACGCGACCGTTCTCGACATACGCGCCACCGATACCCGTTCCGATGCCAAGGCACAGCACAGAGAACTTGCCCTTGCCGACACCCCAATGGGCTTCTCCCAGTGCATGGGCCTGCACATCGCCCACCACGGCAACGGGAAGCCCCAGATCCTCGCGCAGGCGCGGCCCCAGCTGAACGCCGGACCAGCCAGGCATGATCTCGTTGGCGTAGGCGATGGCACCCGTCTTGGGGTCGACGACACCGGCGGCTCCAATACCGACGCCAAGGATCTCAACATCGGGGTTTGCCTCGATGGCGGCCTTAATAGACGCCTCGATGCGCTGGAAAACCGCCTCGCCGCCCTCCTGGGCCTCGGTGGGAACCTCGGCCTCAAAGACCGGATGGGGCACGCTACCATCGGCCGGATACTCCATAATGGCAGTCGCAATCTTGGTGCCGCCGATATCGACGGAGCAAACGTACTTGTTCTCCATGTCGCTCTCCTTAGGAGACAAAACAACTACAGGAAATGCGCTGTCAGACTAAACGCCACAGCGCGGTAGCGGTTTTCCAGGTGGCCGAGATCGCCGAGAAACCGTGTGACCATTGACCTAATGGTCACACGGTTGAACGGCGAGGTCGGGTGCCTGGGAAAGCGCTACAGGAGACCGTTCTCGACGAGGACCTTACGAATGGCCTCAACGTTCTCGCCGGTCATGGCCTTCACCGGGCGCGGCATGGTCGGGCTATCGAAGATACCCATGAGGTTCATAGCGGTCTTGAAGGCACCGACGCCGCCGGCATAGCCCTGAACGCCCGAGGTGACATCCCAGATGTGGGAGATCTCGTTGAGGCGATCCTGCTCAGCCTTGACGGTAGCCCAGTCACCGGCCTGAGCGGCCTTCCACTGACGCACGTAGCCCTCGGGCTCAACATTAGCAAGACCCGGGACGGAGCCATCGGCGCCACCGAGGTAAGCACCGTCGACGACGACCTCGTGACCGGTGAGGATGCTCATCGGGTGGCCGTTCTTCTCGTTCTCCTGAACGAGGTAGCGGAACGAGACGTCGTCACCCGAGGAGTCCTTGACGCCGGCCAGAACGCCCTCGGCGCCGAGCTTGGCGAGAAGCTTCCAGGGAAGCTTGGTGTGGACGCACACGGGGATGTCGTAAGCGAAGATAGGCAGGTCGAGTTCCTCGTGCAGGATGCGGAAGTGCTCCTCGACCTCGGTCATGCCCTGCAGGGCATAGAACGGGCAGGTGGCGACGAGGGCGTCGGCGCCCAGCTCCTGAGCAACCTTACCTTGCTCGATCATGCGCTCGGTCTCGGTATCGATGATGCCGACCAGAACGGGCACGCGGTGGTCGACGATGCGCACGGCCTCGGCGATGATCTGACGACGGCGCTCGTCGGTGGAGAAGACGACCTCGCCCGAGGAGCCCAGGAAGAACAGGCCGTCGACGCCGGCATCGATCATGCGGTTGATGCTGCGCTCAAAGGAGGCAACGTCGAGCTGATGATCTTCGGTATCGGGAACAACGACGGGAGGGATAACGCCGGTAAATTTCTGAGTTGCCACAAGAATCTCCTTAGTTGTCTGGCGGGCGACCCTATGCCACCCACTCTTGTTGGCAGTGTCCAGACCGTCTAGGCCAAAGAACACGGGTAGAACGTTTTATTAAAGAAGTCGACGACTTCGTTTTCGAACGCGTTGATGCGCTCGTGAGCATATTTGGCATAGATGATATGCCTCCGGTCACACTCAAGACCGTTGAATACGGCAAACTGGCCCTTGGGATCACTTACGGCATCCATGAGCGATGTGCCCATAAGCACCGAACCGCGCACCCGAGACGACAGTGCCTCAAGGCCGCCGGGGAGCGGGTTGGCGATTGCCGTACAGGCAAGACCCTGCTCGTCCAGAGCAGAAACCGCCAGCGCGATGCCGGCGCCAAGGCCCTCCCCCCACGCAAAGATGCGGTCCGGGTCGATGCCATCGAGATCGCGCGCGACCTTCGCCATCGCGCAGCCCCAGCGGACGCGCTTGGCAAAAGCAGGTGATGCGACCCCCTGCCGCAGGTCGCTGACTCCGGCTGCATCTTCGTCGAGCGCAAGGACGGCATACCCCATGGCGGCAAACCTCGTCATGTGATGCCATCCACGCACCGGCCGGTCGACATCGTGAAACATCAGGCATAGCGGCACGCGCTCGGAAGTTCGGGCGCTACCGGTGGGCTCGATCAAACGGGCATGAACTACATCCTCGCCAAGCTCAAAGGAAACCTCCGAATAACGGGCACACGGATTGGCAAAGTCAATCGCCGTAATGGCCAGGCCTTGAATCTCGAAGTTCCGGGCACATGTCTCAAAATCAGAAACATCTGCCTGGACATCACCATGCCAGCCCCGATATTCGGCGAGCCTTGACGAAACCGTTCCGGGAATCCCCGCAAGCTCGGGGACAATCAGCTCGTCGACATTGCTCTCGCACTTAGACATGGGCCTCCCCCTCCTCGCAGAAAAACGGAATGATCATGTCATCAAAGTCCTGAATCTCCTCGTGGCCAAAGCCCTCAAAGAACTCATGGCGCTTCTCGCAGGACAGATTGTTGTACACCGCAAACTGCGTTGCCGGCGGGCAGACGATATCGGCCGTGCCCGTGCCAAACAACACGGGGCACTTGACCATGGGGGCAAAGTTTTTTGAATCGAAGTACGCCAGCTTGGCATAGGCTTCCTCAATACGAGTCGAGTCCTCGTCAAACCAACGCGACCAATAACGCAGGCCCTCGTAGGCAATATCGTCGGCATCCAGATCCCAAACCAAGCGGAAGTCCGACAAGAAGGGATAAAGGATGGCGGCGCGGTCAACCAAATCGCTGTTGAGCGCACAGGTCGCAATACCCAGCCCGCCGCCCTGCGACGCACCGTTCACGAACACGCGGGAAAGATCGATACCCTCGAGTTCGCGGACAATACGGCACAGGATGCGAATATCCTGATGCAAGCGGACATAGTAGAGGTTGGCCGGATCGCCGTCGATGCCGGCGACGATATGACCCGCAACCGTCGTGCCCTCAAATCCGCCAATATCCTCGGAGGGGCCTCCTTGGCCAGGACAATCGAGGGCGATGAGCGCCATGCCCATGCCCGCAAATGACGCCTGCTCAAACCAGCTGCGGCTTGCTCCCGGATATCCGTGGAACTGAAGCACCAGCGGCACGGGCTCATCCGAGACCGGCTTGAGGTACTTAGCGTGCAGACGAGCGCCGCACATGCCGGTATACCAGAGGTCGAAAAACTGACAGGTCGCGGCATCGGCAACCGACGCCGGCCCAATCGCATAGTCGAGCCCGACAACGTCGGCCTCGGCCATACGATCATTCCAAAAGAGATCGAAATCGGATGGACGGGGCATGGCGCCTCGATACCCACCAAATTGCTGTTGTAGCTCCTGAGCACTTGGCATGGCTCGTGAACCCAACCTTTCGAAATCGCAACGGAGGTGCGCCCGGCAAGGGTACCGGGCGCACGGGAGGGAAAGCGAGGCTACTCGCCGAGCTTGGGATGCAGCAGCGACGGCGCGGCGCCGAGCAGCATCTTGGTGTAGGGGTCCTGCGGGTTCTGGAAGACCTGCTTGGCCTCGCCCTGCTCGACGATCTTGCCGCCATTCATGACGATGATGTCGTCAGAGATATAGCGGACCGTCTGGATGTCATGGCTAATAAACACCATGGCCAGGCCGAGCTCCTTCTTAAGGTCGGTCAGCAGGTTGAGGATCTGCGCACGGACCGAAACGTCCAGAGCCGAGGTAGGCTCGTCGGCGATGATGGCGTCGGGGTTCAACGACAGGGCACGGGCAATTGCCACGCGCTGGCGCTGACCGCCCGAAAGCTGACCGGGCAGAACCTCGGCGGCAGAGCTGGGAAGGCCGGTGAGCTCCAGGAGCTCCTTGACGCGCTTCTCCTGCTCGGCCTCGGTACCCAGGTTGTGGACGCGCATGGGGTCGAGCAACTGCTCGCGAACGACCATGCGGGGGTTAAGCGCCGTCGCAGGGTTCTGGAACACAACCGAGATGACGCGGCCCATGTGGCGGCGGTCCTCGGCGGTGCGCTTGGTGACATCCTTGCCCTTAAAGTAGACCTTGCCACTCGTGGGAGCCTGAAGGCCACACATGACGTTTGCGGTGGTGGACTTACCGCAACCGGACTCACCGACGATGCCGATCGTCTGACCAGGCATGAGCTTAATGGTCACGCCTTGGACGGCATGGACCAGATTGGGGTGCAGAATCGAACCGGTACGGGTACTAAAGGTGACGTGAACGTCATCAAGGAAGATGATCGGCTCGACGCCGTTGACTGCGGTCTCGCTCATCTACATCACCTCCGCGTGAGGGGTCAAACCATTTGCCTTGAGCACCTCGTCGGGGAGCTCGGAATAGAAGTGCTCGGTGCCGGGCACGCGCTTAAAGACCGGACGGGTGTCCAGACCGATGCGCGGATGGCTCGAGCGGGGCGCGAAGCGATCGCCCTTGGGGAAATCGCGCGGGCTCGGAACGGCGCCGGGGACCTGATGCAGGCGGCCCGAACCGCTCTCGATGGACAGGACGGAACCCAGAAGACCGCGGGTGTACTCGTGGATCGGGTTGGTGAGCAGCTCCTTGGTGGGCGCCTGCTCGATAACCTGACCGGCGTACATAACGGTGATGTTGTGGGCAACCTCGGCGACCAGTGCCAGGTCGTGCGAGACGAAGATCATGGCAAAGCCGAGCTTGGCCTGAAGGTCGTTGAGCAGCTTGATGACCTGCTTCTGGACGGTAACGTCCAGAGCGGTCGTGGGCTCGTCGCAGATGACCAGCTTGGGGTCGCGGGTAAGAGCCATAGCGATCAGGACGCGCTGGCGCTGACCGCCGGAAAGCTCGTGCGGATAGCTCTCGAGCGTACGCTTGGGGTCGAGGCCAACGAGCTCCAGGAGCTCCTCGGCGCTACGGGTGCCGCCGCGCTTGGTGAGCTGCTTCATCTGAGCGGAAATGAGCATAGAGGGGTTGAGCGAGGACAGGGCGTCCTGATAGACCATGGCGATATCGGTACCGCGCAGGCCGAACCACTCCTTCTTGCTCATCTTGAGCAGGTCGCGGCCCTCCCAGAGAACCTCGCCGGAAAGGTGCTCATCCTCATCTGTCAGGCCCATGATGGCCAGCGTGGTAATGGACTTACCGCAGCCGGACTCACCGACCAGGCCCATGGTCTGGCCAGGACGGACATCAAAGTTGACGTGGTCGACGACGTTGATGTCACCGTGGTGCTCAAACTGGATGCAGAAGTCACGGACCGAAAGGATCGGCTCAACAGACTCATCGGGCACATGGCGGTCGTTACGCCTGAGCTCGACATCACGCAGGGCGCCAAGACGGGCGGACAGGGACTGAGCCTGCTCCTTGTAGGCGCGAACGGGGTCAGAGACCAGCAGGTCGGCCTCGCGGCGCTTGGAGGAATCGGTCGGATCCAGGGCGGCGGAGGGAGCAGCGGCCATGGCGTCGGTAATGCCCTCGGAGAGGATGTTGAGCGCCAGGCAGGTGATCATGATGGCCAGGCCCGGGAACAGTGCCTGCCACCAACGGCCGGCAAGCACGCCGCCGCGGGCGTCGGCAAGGATGTTGCCCCAGGTAGCGGTGGGCTCCTGAATACCGGCGCCGATGAAGGTCAGCGAGGCCTCGAAGATGATGGCGTCGGCGACCAGGGTGACGGTGAAGACCATGATCGGGGCGATGCAGTTACGCAGGACATGCTTGATCAAAATCCACGGAGCCTTGGCACCGGAAACGATGACCGCGCGGACATAGTCCTCGCCGTACTCGGACACGATGTTGGCGCGCACGATACGGGCGATCTGCGGGGTGTACATAAAGCCGATAGCGAAGATGATCGACGGCACTGAGTTGCCCAGAATGGAGACGAACACGGCGGCGAGGGCGATGCCCGGGATGGACATGATGATGTCCAGGATACGCATGATCGTCTCGGAGACGGCCTTGCGCGAAACTGCCGCGAGGGCGCCCACGACCGAACCGCAGACCAGAGCCATGGCGGTAGCGCCAAAGCCGATGATCAGCGAGTAACGGCCACCGTAGAGCATACGCGACAGAATGTCGCGGCCCTTATCGTCGGTACCGAAGATAAATCCGTTGCCGGGAGCCTGGCGAGCGGTGAAAATCTCCACCGGGCTATAGGGGGCAAGCACCGGAGCAAGAATCGCAGTCAGGGCGACCAGCACCAGCACGACGGCGGCGATCTTAGAAGACAGCGTCATCTTCTTCCAGCCACCGAGCTTGAGCCCCTTGGAGGCAGCTTTCTCGAGCTGCTCGGTTTGCTTCTCTCGAATCTTTACCATAATCTACACCGTCCTGATGCGCGGGTTGATGAGCAGGTAGAGCATGTCAACCACGATGTTGATGATGATGAAGGCAAGAGCAACGACGATAACGACGCCCTGAACCAGGTTCGCCTCGTTGCCCTGAACGCCCTGCAGGATCGCAGTACCCATGCCGGGGAGGTTGAAGATAACCTCGATGACGACGGCGCCGCCCATGAGGTAACCGATCTTAAGACCGAGGGTGGTGACCGGGGTGATCAGCGCGTTGCGCAAAACGTTGATGCCGACGACGACCTTCTCGGGGACGCCGGCGCCGCGGGCCATGCGGACATAGTCCTTATCGAGCTCCTCGACCATGGCGGTACGCACGATACGAGTCATCTGACCCGTCAGGGGGAATGCCAAGGCGATGGCGGGCATGATCATACGAGCAAGATAGCCGCCAGGGTTGGTAGTGAAGTGAGGCAGGGCACCCGAGGCCGGGAGCACCTTAAGGTAGGAGGAGAACAGCAGGATCAACAGAACGGCAAGCCAGAACGACGGGGTTGCCAAGCCGGCGATGGAGAAGACACGAATCACTTGGTCCGGCCATTTATCGCGATACAGCGCCGCGATGACGCCGAGTAAAAACGAGACGACCGCACCGATGGCAAGACCGATAAAGGTCAGCTGCATCGTGACGGGCAGGGCCGTAGAGATGCGCTTGGCAACAGAGTTGCGGGCAGCGCCATAAGTGCCCATGTCGCCATGGATCAGGTCGCCCATGTAGCGCACGTAACGCACGGGCCAGGGGTCGTCCAGACCATACTTCTCATGGTACTCGGCAACCGCCTCGGGCGAAGCACCGTCACCCAACGCCGTGTAGGCGGGGTCGGTCTTGGAGAACGACATAAGGAAGAACACCAGGACGGTGACGCCCAATGCCATGATCGGCAGCGCCACGAGACGCCTTCCAATCAAACGTAGAAAGTTGTTCACGTTCTCTCCCCTTTCTTTTTGTCGGTAGGACCAACTGGTATATGAGTATGGATACTCATTACAAGACCCGAGCGACATCGAGGTCGCCCGGGTCTTTGTTTCAACTATGAGGACGCTGCCTTACGACCGACGCCCTGCATATGACTCAAGCGAGTCTTAGGCCTTGACGGTCGCGACACCCCTGAAGGACATGCTCGTCGTGCCGATGCCCTTGAAGCCATCGAGGGCCTCGCCGTTGGGCGCGGTGGACGGATCGTCCCAGGAAGCGGAGACGGTCTTGACGTGAACGACAGGGTACAGAACGGCGTTATCGGCGATGATGTCGAAGCACTCGTTCCACTTCTCCTGCTGCTCGTCGCCCTCGGCGGCAAGAGCCTCGTCCATGAGACCGTGGAGCTTCTCCCACTCAGCGGACTCCTTCCACGGGCAACGGGTCTGCATCCAGACGTTGTCGCCATACCACCAGTTGAGCAGCAGGTCGGGATCGGCGCCGAAGCAGGACGGATCGCCAGGAGCGAGAAGGATATCGTAGGCCTCGCCGCCGTCGATGGCAGCGTAAGTGGCAGCCGAGGTGTCGGTCTGGATGGTCACATCGAAGCCGAGAGCGTCAAGGTCGTTCTTGACCTGAGCGGCCATGCCCTTAATCTGCTCGTTGTCAGTGGTGCGCAGGGTGATGGCGCCCGGAGTGATGCCGGACTCCTCGATGAGCTTCTTGGCCTTCTTGGCGTCGGTCTTGTACACCGTGGAAGCCTCATGATAGTTCGTGAAGCTCTTGGGCAGGTAGCAGCTGGCAGCGGTGGCGAGGCCGGCGAAGGTGTTGCTGATCATCTTCTCGGTGTCGAGCGCGTACATAACGGCCTGACGGACCTTGACGTTGTTCCAAGGCTCCTTGGCAACGTTGAACATAACGAAGCGGGTGCCGAAGCCCTGAACGTTGTCGATCTTGCAGCCAGCGCTCTCGAGCTGGTCGACGGCGTCAGCGGTGACAAGCTCCATGACGAGCGTGGAGCCTTCCTGCTGAGCGGTGACACGAGCGGTGGGGTCGGTCAGGATGCTGTACTGGATCTTCTCGTCCTCGGCAGCATACTCACCGTTGTACTCGGGGTTGGGAACCAGGGTGATCTCGGTATCGGAGATGGAGTCGTACATCCACGGGCCGGAACCGATCGGCTGCTTGGCGCGATCCTCCTCGGTCTGGGTAGCCGGGGTAACGCGGATGATGGCAAGACGATCCTTGAGCAGGGAGAAGTTGGGGACCTTGGTCTTGACCGTCACAGTGCTGGCGTCCTTGGCCTCGATGGACTCGAAGGGCTGGAAGAACGGAGCATAGGTAGCGGAAGCGGCGCAAGCGGTGTAGGAGGCGACGACGTCGTCAGCGGTGACCTCGGTACCATCGGAGAACTTGGCGCCCTTGCGGATGGTGACCTCGAAGGTGGTGTCATCCACGGACTTGGGATCGTCAGTGGCGAGCTCGTTGAAGGTGCTGTAGTCGTGGTAATCGATGCCGTAGAGGCCCTCGATGACATGCCAGTTAGCGCCCAGGCCCACGGCGGAGCCGGTGCTGGCGGGATCGAAGCTGGACGGAGCGTAAGCGGAACCAGCGGTGATCACGCCGCCGCCACGGTTGGCGGAATCGGTGGAACCGGAAGCGGAACCCTCGTCGCTAGAGCTGCCACCGCAGCCAGTGAGACCAAGGCCGGCGACAGCAGCGACGCTGCCGGTGAGGCCGAGGAACGAACGCCTGGACATACCCTTGTTGATGATGGCCATGTCTTCTCCTATCAATAGAGAATCTTACCCGGGAGCACCTAGACTTGCCCCCGCGCAACTTGCGGACGATATATACCTTACCTACCGACAAACCCAACTTGGGTGCCGCGCTCGGCGACCGATACATACATCCGCTTGAACGGTATTTACTACCGTTCACCGAATTCGTTGACAAACGAAACGCCAGACAGTATGTATCGACGAGGTGAGATATCAGTCTTCGTCAACCCGCAGGATAGCAGGGTTGTTCACCATGGCTAGTCAAACGTTTTAGCGTTAATAAAACCCGAAACCAGCAGGCAATCGCCGAGAAATAAATGGTTGAAAATCACGCAATCATGTATATCAGTTGTTTAGGGGCGTGTTTAATTTTCAGAACGGTTGGCCGACGCCTCGGCGCGCTCGGCATTCCATGCAACGAGCGCCTCGTAGACCGCTTTGGCGACATCGGCCGGAACGCCTCGGACTTCTGCAATCTCTTGCTCGCTCGCCGCGCGCAAACGCTTCATCGAACCAAAATGGCGCATAATGGCACGTTTTCTGGTGGGCCCCACGCCCGGAACATCGTCAAGCACCGAAACCGTCATGGCCTTATCGCGCAGCTCGCGATGGAACGTAATCGCAAATCGGTGGGACTCATCGCGCACCTGTTTAATCAGATAGAGCGAAGCGGATCCTGTCGGCAGCACGACAGGGGTCTCGTCCCAGGGCACGAAAACCTCCTCGTCGGCCTTTGCCAAACCACAAACTGGTATATCGAGCCCAAGGGCCTCAAGTTGCTTGATCGCGGCGGTCAATTGTGGCTTGCCGCCATCGACAACGAGCAAATCGGGCCGCGAGCCAAAGCGCTCGTCGGCCATACGCTCGGGGGCATAGCGTCGACCCAAAACCTCGGACATCGACACGAAGTCATTCGCCTCGTCCAACTCGGCTTGGATTTTGAAGCGACGGTACTGGCTCTTATCGGCACGGCCGTTGGTAAACACCACCATCGAGGCGACGGTAAAGGTGCCATGCAACGTCGAGATATCAAAGCACTCGATACGCAGCGGCGGCGCAGGCAGCGCCAGCGCGCTTTCGAGCTCCAGGAGCGCCTGATTGGTGCGGTCGTCGGCGTACCCCGTGCGCATCATATAGCGCATAAGGGCATGGCGAGCATTTTTAGATGCCATATCGAGCAGGCGGTGCTTCTCACCCCGCTGGGGCCTATGGAGATGGCAGGAACGCTCACGCTTGCCTGCAAGCCACTCCCCCAGCGCTTCTGCGTCCTCAAGCTCAACAGAGAGATTGACCTCAGCTGGAATATCAGCTGTCTCATCGTAATAGCGTTTAAGAAAACCCGACTGGAGCTCCTCCTCGTCGACATCCAAACCCTTATCGAGAATAAACTCACAGGTTCGAACCGTTCGGCCCTCACGCACGACAAAGACGCAGGCGGCCGAGATGGTCTCCTCGCGATAGAAGCCGATGACATCGATATCGACACTCGATGGAAAAACGACCTGCTGACGGTCATCCAAGCCCCTAATGACATCTAGGCGACGTTTGACGCGCGCTGCACGCTCAAAATCGAGCACCTCGGCGGCCTCCGTCATCTCGGATGTCAGCTCGTCGACGACGTCTTTGCGATGGCCCGACAAGAAACGTTCGACACGCTTGACGTTCTTGGCATAGTCGGCGGGAGAAACCGCACCGACGCATGCGCCCGGCCCACGACCGACATGGTAGTCAAAGCAGGGGCGCCCATTTTGCGCGCAAATCATATTGACGATGTCTTCTTCACCCTTGTGGGACTCGACGATGCGGCGGCAACGACGCCACTCCGCACAGGATGCCGAGCAAATGGGAATGACCTTGCGTAGCGTATCGATGGTCTCGCGCGCCGCACGGCTATCGGTATAGGGGCCAAAATAGCGCGTGCCGGGCTTATGACGCTCGCGTGTGTATTTAATAGCTGGAAAGAGATCGCTCTTGGTGATAGCGATAAAGGGATAGCTCTTATCGTCCTTGAGGTCGACGTTAAAGTACGGATGGTACTGGCCGATCAGGTTACGCTCGAGCACCAGCGCCTCGTGCTCGGTCTCGACAACGATGTAGTCGAAACTGGCCACCAGCTGCATCATGAGCGGAATTTTTTGACGCTCGTCCTGCAACGTCACATATTGACGCATGCGCGAGCGCAGGTTTTTCGCCTTGCCCACATAAATGACCTCGCCTTTGGCATCTTTCCAAAGGTAGCAGCCGGGCTGCATGGGAACATGCGAAACCTGCTCGGCGAGTGTTGGAATGTTGTCGTGACCGGCCACGCGCACCTACTTGCGGCGAAGCAGCGAAGAGACCTCGGGCATCTTAAAGACGATAGCGAGCCCAAAGGTCACGGCAAGCGAAGCCACGCCCGCAACGCACACGTAACCCAGCGTAATCAGAATTGACCCTCCGAGCGCGCCGATATAGTTCTCGAGCGCCCACAGGACGCCAGCGCCCGCGGCAGCACCCAGACCGCCGAGCAAAAGGCCAAAGAAACTACCGTGCAGAATGGACTTAACCTGAAGGCCGTGGAGCCGACGGCGCAGCCACCACAACGAACAGCCCACCAGGATCACGTAATCGACGACATACGAAAGGGCGATTGCCGGCATACCGTAGCCCAGCACCACGCCAAACAGCAGCACCGAGCCGGCCTGACCGATTGCGGAGTAGAGGCAATAACGACCATAGGGCTTCATATCGAGCAAGGCTGAGAAGCTCTTCTGCATCAACACGACCACGCCGTAAAGCGGCAGGGAAAGTGCGAGGTAGATTAGGAACTCTGAGACCAACGCCACACCAGACTCATCGAACTTGCCCGCGCAGTAGATCATATTGAGCGGGCGGGCAAAGACAATCAGATACAGCGCAAACGGAATCAGGAAGAAGAGCATCTGGGCGACACCGCGCGAAATGCCCGTACGGACGCTGTCGTAATCCTTCTCCTGCGCATCGTGCGAGAGCTCGGTGTAGAGCGCCGTCGAAAGCGAAGCGGCAATCAGCGCATAGGGCAACGTATACCACAGGCGCGCATACGCGATGACGGAAGGGCCGGTCTCGGGCTGGACCACCAACGCCGCGGCATTGGTGATGGAGGTCGAGACAAACATGCATACCGTTGCGAGCAGCGTCGGGATGCCCAGCGTGATCGTCTGGCGTAGCGCGGGGTCCTTAAAGTCAATATGAATATGGGGGTGCACACCGTGCTTGCCCAACGCAGGAATCTGACACGCCATCTGAACAAAGACGCCAAGCGTCGTTCCCAGCGAAATCAAGATAATGCCGGCATGCTCGCCGAATTGCGCGGAGACGGGGGCGAATCCCATAAAGCTGGCGATGACGATCACGTTGTTCAAAACGGGGGCAAACGTCGACCAGAAGTAATCGCGATGCGCGTTGAGAACGCCCGAGAACACGGAGCCCAGACCATAAAACAATATCTGAATAGCAAAGAAGCGGAACATGAACGCAGCGGTATCCATGCTTCCGCCGCCGCCCGAAAGGAACGATTGCGTCCAAATAAAGCCCGGAGCGAACACGGTGCCCAGGACCGAGATGCCGCCCAGCAGTAAGAGCAGGATGCCCAGCAGATTGCCCACATATTCATTTGAGGCGTCGCAACCCTGCTCGCGACGCACGCCCATATACACCGGCAAAAAGGCAGTAACCAGCATGCCGCCCATCACGAGCTCGTAGAGCATATTGGGCAGATTGTTAGCGACCTGATAGGAAGACGAAAGCAATGACATGCCGATAGCGGCAGCCATAGCCCACGTGCGGATAAAACCGGTGACGCGCGACACAATGGTCAGCGCCGTCATAAGACCAGCAGATCGGCCCACCGTGGAGTAATCGGACGAGCCCATATCGTCAACTTCGTCCTGGGATTCCATGTGAGACTCGAACTGCAGTTCAATCTCGTCCTCCGAGGAAAGTGAGTCGTCCGCTGCAAAGGAATCAGCGGCCAGGATCACATTGTCGCCAGACGCGGCATGACCCCCAAACACCGTATCGATTTCCTGCGCGGCGGTAGTTCGAGCTGAAAACGATAAAGGATCCCAGTCGTCATCACCGTCAACCGCTACGCCTTCGATAGGATCAACTGAACCGAGCGGAGACCACTCATCATCCGAAAGGAGCGGCTCGTCGTCATTGGAGATGCCTTGAGCTGCAGGGCGAACAGCAGTCGCGCCCTGATGCGAGCCTTTCCCTTGTGCAGCCATCAAAAACACCGCGGTCTCATCGGGACGCGGCACACGGGGCGCATCCGAAGCGGCAGGCGCCCGATCCGCGCCCGACCGAGCAGCGGCCAAGAACACCGCCGTCTCATCAGGGCGAGCCGAAGACAGAACCGGGCGAGGCGGCACCGACACAGCGCCGGCAGCGCGCAGATACACCGCCGTTTCGCCCGGATCGGCAGCAGCCGACCAAGCGTTACGAATATCATCTTCGACCGAAGCCGACTCAAGCGAAGATGCCTGAGGGCCCGACACCTTTGCAAAATGAGCCCCGCGCTTCGAATCTTCCTGCGGCATTGCTCAGTCCTCTCTCGTGATCGGAGCAACCGTGGCCCCGCAAAATGCAACTAAATCTTCGGGCGCAAGCTCAAGTTGGTAGCCGCGCTTACCTCCCGAGATAAAAATGGTATCCCAAAGGACACAAGTCTCGTCGATCAGCGTCCGATAGCGTTTTTTCATACCGACGGGACTGCAGCCGCCGCGTACATAGCCGGTCGCGGCAAGCAGATCCTTCACGTGCATCATGGCAAGAGATTTCTCCCCTGCAGCGCGCGCGGCAGCTTTTAAGTCGAGCTCATCGGCAACGGGTATACAGCATACGATGTGGTCATTCGACGGTGTCACGCAGACCAGAGTTTTAAACCCCTGACCGGGCTCCTCGCCAAGTTGCTCGGAAATCGCGACACCAAGGCCCACCGATTCGTCGCCATCGTCTTCGTACGTATGGAGAACGTAGGAGATGCCGGCACTTTCCAGCTCGCGCATGGCATTGGTCTTTGGCGTCTTCACGGCCTTTGGCATGGCATATCCTTTCCCTCACATAACGACGTAAGTTTTAAGTATATGTCCATTTGTGCGACATACGCCATCTCGACAAAGAGAGCGCCACCGAATCGCAAGGAATCGGTGGCGCCCTTGCTTCGAAACACCTATATATCAGGCATCAAGCTGCGCTTGGCGTTCCCTATCGCGCTTGAGCAACGGCGCCAAAAACTTGCCAGTGTAGCTCTGCGGGCAGGCCGCAACCTGTTCCGGTGTACCCGAGACCACAACAGTTCCGCCACCGTTGCCGCCCTCGGGCCCCATATCGATTAGGCGATCGGCAACCTTGATGACATCGAGGTTGTGCTCAATCACCAGCACCGTGTTGCCCGCATCGACCAGGCGCTGCAGCACATCGAGCAGCTGACGAACGTCCTCAAAGTGAAGACCGGTCGTAGGCTCGTCCAAAATGTAGAACGTCTTGCCCGTCTGGCGACGATGGAGCTCCTTGGCAAGCTTCACACGCTGCGCCTCACCGCCCGAGAGCGTCGTAGCGGGTTGGCCCAGGCTCACATAGCCCAAGCCAACGTCATACAGGGTTTGGAGCTTGCGCTTGATCTGCGGAATGTTCCCAAAGAAAGCAAGCGCCTCGGCAACGCTCATGTCGAGCACGTCCGAGATGGTTTTGCCACGATAGGTAACCTCGAGCGTCTCGCGGTTATAACGCTTGCCGCCGCAAACCTCGCAGGGAACATAAATATCGGGAAGAAAGTGCATCTCGATCTTGATCTGGCCATCGCCCTTGCACGCCTCGCAGCGACCGCCGCTCACATTAAAGGAGAAACGACCCGGCGAGTAGCCGCGCGCCTTCGACTCCGGCGTGCTCGCAAACAGCGCGCGCAGATCGTCCCACAGGCCAATATAGGTAGCGGGATTCGAGCGCGGCGTACGGCCGATTGGCGATTGATCGATATCGATTACCTTATCGATGCACTCAATGCCTTCGATCTTCTTGTATGGGCCCACGGGACGCGCAGAGCGATGGATAGCGTTGGTGAGGGCAGGCGCAATCGTATCGGTGACCAAGGAACTCTTTCCCGATCCCGACACACCGGTTACGACGGTAAGCGTGCCAAACTCAATCTTGGCGGTAACGTTTTTGAGGTTGTTGGCGCACGCGCCCGCAATCTTTAGACATCCACGTCCGGGGTTTCGACGCTCATCAGGCACACGAATCATTCGTTTGCCGGTCAGATAGGCACCCGTCATCGATTCTGGACACGCCATGATGTCTGCAGGCGTACCCGCGGCGACTACATGCCCGCCGTTGACGCCCGCGCCTGGCCCCATATCGATCACATAGTCGGCAGCTAGAATCGTATCCTCGTCATGCTCGACAACGATAACAGTGTTGCCGATATCGCGCAGGCGCTCGAGCGTCTTGATCAGACGCTCGTTGTCACGCTGGTGAAGGCCGATCGAGGGCTCGTCCAGAATATAGAGCACGCCCATAAGGCCCGCACCGATCTGGGTAGCCAAGCGGATGCGCTGGGCCTCGCCGCCGGAAAGCGTCGCAGAGGCACGGTCGAGCGTTAGGTAATCGAGGCCGACATCGACTAGAAAACGCAGGCGTTCCAGGATTTCTTTAACGATACGGCCACCGATAAACTGCTGACGCTCGGTGAGTTCAAGACCCTCGAAAAACTCGAGCGACTCGCGACAGGACAGGCAGCAAACCTCATAAATGGACTTACCGCCCACGGTAACGGCGAGCATCTCGGGGCGCAGGCGAGCGCCATGGCAACTCGAGCACGGCTCTTCGCGAATGTACTTCTCCAGACGTGCCTTGGTGTTCTCGTTGGTTGTCTCGGTATAGCGCTCGTACAGGATATTGCGCACGCCCGAAAACTTGGTGTCCCATTGGCTGCGACGTCCATCGAGCTTTTGATAGTCGACCGAAATCTTCTTGTCGCCCATACCATCCAAAAACGCACGGCGCACCCGCGGGGGCAGGTCCTCCCACGGCGTATCGACACTTACCTTGAAGTGCTTGCAGACCGCGGCGAAGATCTGGGGGTAATAGTTCGAATTGCCGAACAGGCTGCCAAAGACTCCATCGGCAATCGATTTCGACGGATCCTCAATCAACGCCTCGGCATCGACCGTTTTCTTAAAGCCCAGACCGTCGCACTCGGGACAGGCGCCATAGGGCGCGTTGAACGAAAAATCGCGCGGCTGCAAATCGTCAATGGAATGTCCGTGCTCCGGGCACGCCAGCGCCAACGAGTATTCCAGCAGTTCGCCCTCGGTCCCCTCGGGGGCATCGCGATCGGGCAACATGTACACGTTCACATTGCCGTGAGCCAGGGCAGTCGCCTGCTCGACGGACTCGGCAATACGGCCTAGGGAGTTCTCCCGAATCACGATACGGTCGACCACGACCTCGATATCGTGCTTGAACTTTTTGTCCAGATCGATGGGGTCGTCGAGTGAGCGTACTTCACCGTCGACGCGCACGCGGCTAAAACCCTCCGCGCGAAGGTCCTCGAACAACTTGGCATACTCGCCCTTGCGCCCGCGCACCACCGGCGCCAGCACAAACGCGCGACGGCCCTCCCCCGCCGCAAGGACTTTATCGGCAACCTGATCTGTTGTCTGGCGCTCAATGACACGCCCGCACTCGGGGCAGTGCGGCGTACCCACGCGAGCGAACAGCAGACGCAGGTAGTCATAGATCTCGGTTACGGTGCCCACCGTCGAGCGCGGATTCTTGGACGTCGTCTTCTGATCGATTGAAACTGCCGGCGAAAGGCCGTCGATCGAGTCCAAATCCGGTTTGTCCATCTGGCCTAAAAACTGGCGCGCATAGCTCGACAGGCTCTCGACGTAACGACGCTGGCCCTCGGCATAGATCGTGTCGAAGGCAAGAGAGCTCTTGCCCGAGCCCGAAAGACCGGTAATAACCACAAGCTCGTCTCGCGGAATGGAAACATCGATATTGCGCAAGTTGTGCTCACGCGCGCCACGAATAACGATAGAAGTATCAAACATGGAAGCTCCTTGCCTCCTACACATCGAATCACACTGTCAGTGAGTTTAGCGCAGTCAACGCGCACAGATGTTCGTAATACAAGATTCGCAGACCTTTTGCTTTGTCTCTCCCGTGATCGATTTTCCGATTATCGAGATAGGGGTTACAGTAATCTAACGTAGTACTTAATGAGCCTTTACAGAGGAACACCCATGACCGAAGACATCCCCCTTGAAATCACTTCGAGCGACATGGCAAATCTACCCATATCCATCGCCGTCCTCATCGTGGCCGCCGTCGTCGTCCGCATGTACATTTCGATTAAGCGGAAGGAACAGCCTCCCGTTTTTCGCGCCCTATGGTGCGCGGCATTCCTTGTTCCGCTCGGCGTGGTGGCGGCATGGATCACCAATCAAATGCTCGTAAATGAGGACAATTCCCTATGGATCCTGTCTTATTCGGCCCTCGGGGCCACCACGGTCGCCCTTCTGGTCGAACCCCTGGTTTCGAGGCTTATCGACCGGGCAGATATCGCAACTGCAACGGCTGCCTGCATCTGCCGCGACATTATCATCATCGCAGCGGTTTCGATTCTCTCGTTCGTTTCGCTCGAAATCGCCTGCAACGAGACCTTTTACCACATTCCCGCCAACTCGTTCGGCTTTTCCGTCGGACTGCTTGCGGCGATTCTTCTCTCCCTTTATTTACTGGGACAGCGACACGGAGGGGCCATGGTCCTCGTGCCCACCGTTTGCTGCATTCTCGGCATTGCCGAGCATTTCGTTATGACATTTAAGGGCGAAGCCATTCTGCCAAGTGACATCTTGGCATTGGGAACCGCAATGGAAGTGAGCGAGGGATACGAGTTCACCTTCACCTCGGGAATCGTCACTTCGCTCGCGTTACTCGAAATCTCTCTTGGACTGCTTTCCCTCATTCGACCGCAAAAGCTCCGTACGCCAGCCCTCGTCTTTCCTGTCATTGCCGGAAACCTCTGCGCTTTTCTTCTCGTAAGCGTCGTAAGCCTCCTGGGGTTTTCCAGCATCGACCTTGAGCAGGCGTTGGACTTTGGGTTTGATCGTTGGCAACCCATCTGCACGTATGTTTCACAGGGCTTTATCACCTCGTTTACTGAGATGGTAAATGAGCTGCCAATCGAAAAACCTGAGGGCTATACCGACGACGAGACCAAAAACATCGAACAGGAGCTCGTCGCCGCCTACGACAGCACGTATGGCTCCAGCGAGCAACGCACCGCCGCTGTCGCCCAGTTCAATGAGATCAAACCGACGGTCGTTGCCGTCATGAACGAGAGTTTCACCGACCTATCGTGCTTCGAGCAGCTTCAGGCGGCAGGCTACTTCGGCCCCACTTTCTATAATTCCCTCCCCGACACACTCGTACGCGGCACCATGCTCGCCTCGGTAGCAGGAGGTGGAACGGCGAACTCTGAATTTGAGTTTTTGACGGGAGCCACAACGGCCTTTGTCGGCGTAGGCAAAATCCCCTATCAGCTTTATCAGATGAGCGATGTTGACAGCCTGGCAAAAGACCTTAAAGAGCTTGGGTATACCGCCACCGCCATGCACCCCCAAAACCCCGTCAACTATCACCGAGATAAAATTTATCAGCAGCTCGGTTTCGGAGATTTTCTTTCAATCGACGATTTCGAAGGCGCCTCTTATTACCATGCCGGCGTATGTGACTACGTCACCTACGACAAGATCCTTGAATTGCTCAGGACCAACGAGGCCCCGCAGTTTATCTTTGACGTGACAATGCAAAATCATGGCGGATACGAAGTCGGGTCCGTCCCCGCAGAAGAGCTTACGAATTATTGTGTCGAAGGGGCCAGCGAGGGTACCAACGCCATGCTCAATACCTACCTAACCTGCATCAACGCATCCGACAGAGACCTTGAGTACTTCATCAACGAGCTCCGCAATATCGGTCGGCCGGTCGTTCTCGTCTTTTTTGGCGACCATCAGCCAAGCATTGCAGCAGCCCTCAACGACGAGCTGTATCCGCAAGAAGACACGGCGAGCCACGCTTTCCGCATTCACCAGTCGACATATTTCGTCTGGGCCAACTATGAAATCGCAGGCAATACCGAACTCAACGTCTACGACACCGTCGGTGCGAACGAGATTGCAGCCATAGCCCTTAATAAGATCGGCGCCCCGCTCACCGATTACCAAAAGGCCTTGCTTGCAACAAGGTCTGATGTGCCGACCATTAACGTTGCCGGCTATCTCGGTGCCGATGGGCTGCGCTATGACCTCGAATCAGAGGAAAGCCCCTATACGTCGACGATCGACAAGCTACGGCGCGTCCAATATCTTGAGTTTGCCACGAAGGTCCAGTAGGTCCGATTTTTCGCGACGCGCCATCGAGCAGCCGATGCTACACAGCTAGATGCGCCGCACATGACTCTCGCTCACAAACGAGGGTACAATGACGCTCGTGTCACATCGCGGGACCCTAGTCCCAACAATAATCATAAGGAGTCAAACATGGGTTGCGAGCACGCACAGGCTGCCGGCGGACAAACGGCGCCGTCGCAATTTGAAGAGAATACGCTGTCCGAGGTCAAGCGAGTTATCGCCGTGCTTTCCGGCAAGGGCGGTGTTGGCAAGTCATTCGTCACCGGCGCCATCGCCACCGAACTTGCCCGCCACGGCCACAAGGTCGGCGTCCTCGATGCAGATATCACCGGTCCCTCCATCCCCAAGATGTTCGGCATGAGTGGACGCCACGTCCATGCCCTCGGCAACCTTATGCTGCCCGAAATCTCCGAGCACGGCGTCAAGGTCATGAGCTCTAACCTCCTACTTCAAAACGAAACCGACCCCGTCCTCTGGCGTGGCCCGGTTATCGCCGGTGCCATCAGGCAGTTCTGGAGCGAGACCTCCTGGGGTCCCATCGACTACCTGCTGGTCGACATGCCTCCGGGAACGGGCGACGTCGCCCTCACCGTCTTCCAGTCGCTGCCCGTCGATGGCATCGTCATCGTCACGAGTCCGCAAGATCTGGTCTCGATGATTGTCGCCAAGGCGGTCAACATGGCCGAGAAGATGAACGTCCCCATTCTGGGTATCGTCGAGAACATGAGCTATATCGAATGCCCCGATTGCGACAAGAAGATCGAGGTCTTTGGCAAGAGCAAGCTCCCCGAGGTCGCCGAGCGCTACAACCTTGAGATCTTGGGCCAGCTCCCCATCAATCCGGCACTCGCCGAGGCCTGCGATAAGGGCGAGGTTGAGACCGCACTGCCCGACGGCATGCTGCCCCAGGCCGTCTCTGCCGTCGAGGCCATCGCCCCGCACGAGACCGACGAGGCCTAAGTGAACACAAACGCCTCCTATGACGTCTTGGTAATCGGCGGCGGGGCCTCGGGTCTCGCCGCTGCCATTACGGCCGCACGCGCAGGCAAAAGCGCCTGCATCGTTGAGCGCGATGTTGCCTGCGGCCTTAAGATACTTGCGACCGGAAACGGCCGCTGCAACCTTTCCAACGAATTAATTGATTTCGAGCGGTACAACCACCCCGCATTCGTCGAATCCGTCATGAGTCCCCGACCCGAGCAAGAGCTCGACAGTTTCTTCTCCTCGCTGGGCATCATGACGACCTCCGAGGAGGGCCGGCTGTATCCGCGCTCCCTTCGTGCCGAATCGGTTCGCGATGCGCTTCTCAACGCTTGCAATCGCCTGGGTATCACCTTGATTTGCGGGGCAAATGTCGCCTCGGCATCCAAATCCCCCAAGGGCTGGGCGCTCCAGATAGATCGTCCCGCGCGGGCACTCAAGGCAAAAAAGCACGACGACCGAAAAACGGAGGTCCGCTCGCTTCGGAAGGCGCTCGCCGACACTCCTCACAAGAACGAGACGTTGCAAGCAAAGGCCGTGATTATCGCCACGGGCGGCAACCCTGCCGACATCGCGGAGACGTTCGATCTTTCCCTCACGGCACAGCGCCCCGTCCTCTGCCCCGTATCGGCATCGGTCGTCGGCGATCAAACGGCCCTCAAGACCTTGGATGGCCTGCGCGTCCGTGCCCGTCTGACGCTCGCCCGCAATCATGAGGAGCTCTGGCGCGAAGACGGCGAGGTGCTCTTCCGAACCTTTGGCATCTCGGGCGTTGCCGCCTTCAACCTCTCCCGCCGTGTCCAGCACGGCGACACGATTCTACTCGACGTTTTCCCCGACCTCTCCAAAGGCGAGTTGCTCGACATGCTCAACCAGCGAGTTGAGCTGCTCGGCGACTTTTCATCCCGCGGCCCCCGCTGGCTCGACGGCATGCTCGCCCCGCAGCTCTCTCACGTTGTCTGCGCCGCATACGAACGGTGCCATCCCGGCTCACATGATGTCGTCCATCTCGTCTCGATCCTCAAGCACTTCAAGCTGCTCGTCGAGGGAACGGCGGAGGAGCGTTCGGCACAGGTCACACGCGGCGGCATATCCATCGAGAACGTCTCGACTCCCAGCCTTTGCGTGAGCGACGCAGCCGGTGCCCCGCTTTACGCCTGTGGCGAGGCACTCGATATCGATGCCGATTGTGGCGGCTTTAACCTTGCATGGGCCTGGATCTCGGGCATTCGCGCTGCAAGCAGCCTGTAGCCGCGCAGTCTATAATCAAAACGCATTCGGGCCGTCTGGGACACCGGGCGGCCTCTTTCTTGCATCTAAGGAGACCTCGATGATCGAAATCACCCAAGTCCACGCGTTACTCGACGAGGCCGGCGATGAAACAGCCTGCCTTGCTATTGGCAGACGCGCCGTCAAACGAGCCCTGCGATGCGAGGATTCCCAGATTAAAGCCATTGAGCTCCATCGCAAGTCAATCGATGCCCGCAAAAAGCGTGACGTCCATTTTATTTTGAGTTTTCGAGTTGAGCTGACAGACCCCCACCTCGAACAGGAGGCGGTCGATAGCGTTGCTGAGCGTGACCGCTCGCACATCCGCATGGTAAACGGCGAGACGCCTTCATTCCCCTCCCCTGTCGCCAATGTTCCCAGCGAGCGTTCTATCGTCGTTGGAGCCGGGTGTGCCGGCCTCTTTGCTGCACTTACGCTCGCCGAAGCAGGCCTTAAGCCTTTGCTCATCGAACGCGGCGACCCGGCACTTCGCCGCTCGCAGGCGATCGACCTTTTTCTTAAGGAGCGTATCCTCGACCCCGAAAGCAATATCCAATTTGGCCTGGGCGGCGCAGGGACCTTCTCGGACGGCAAGCTCAATACGGGAACCAAGAATCCTGCCCATCGACTGATTCTTGAGACCTTCGTCGAAGCGGGCTCACCTCGCGACATCCTGTGGGACGCCAAGCCGCACATTGGCTCCGACATTCTCCCTACCGTCGTCACCAACATTTCCCAACGCATCGAGCAGCTCGGTGGAACTGTCCGTTATCGAACGAGGCTCGTCGATATTCGAACCGATGCATCCGGCGCCATCACCGGCATCGATGTCCAACCGCCCCAAGAAACCACAAGCGAGACAATCGCCACAAAACACCTCATTCTCGCCTGTGGCCATTCCGCCCGCGACGTATTCGAGCTTCTCGAGGAACGCAACGTTGCCCTCGCGCAAAAGACCTTTGCCATGGGCGTGCGCATCGAGCATCCGCAGCATGACATCGACCGTGCCCAATATGGCACTTCGGCAGGGCATCCGGCACTCGGTGCAGCCCCTTACAAGCTCGTGGCCCATCTTCCCAACGATCGCAGCGCGTTCTCGTTTTGCATGTGCCCCGGCGGGCAGGTTGTCGCGGCTTCTTCCGAGCAGGGCCATCTGTGTGTCAACGGGGCCAGTCTCAATGCCCGCGACGGACGCAACGCGAATGCCGCCTTGCTCGTCAACGTCACACCTGACGACCTCCCCGGCGATGATCCGCTTGCGGGCATTGAGCTCCAGCGCGCCTGCGAGGCGGCCGCCTATCGCCTGGGCGGCTCCAACTGGAACGCACCGGCGCAGCTCGTCGGAGATTTTCTTGCGGGACGCCCCAGCACGGCGCCCGGAAAGGTGAAGCCCACCTATCCACTTGGCGTAACCTGGACGGCAATCGACGAAGCCCTCCCGCAGCATGTCGTCGAATCGCTTCGTTTGGGAATCCCCTTGCTCGGCAAAAAGCTGCGCGGCTACGACCGCCCCGACGCCGTCCTCACCGGCGTTGAGACACGTTCGAGCTCGCCCGTCACCGTCACCCGCGATCGAGCGTGCCACGCCACGTCAACCCCGGGTCTTTACCCTTGCGGCGAGGGTGCCGGATATGCCGGAGGCATCATGAGCGCCGCCACCGACGGCATCCGTTGCGCTGAGGCACTGATAGCAGACCTCTAGCACACGAACTCCCGCACCCGAATGACACAGGCCCCGAGCTCCACAGGGAACTCGGGGCCTGTTCGTTACTTCTTGAATCGTGCGCCCTGGCGCTTTCTGCCCGAAGCAAAGGTAGAGCCCTTGCGAGCCTGCGATCGCAAACGCTCGATCGTTTCGTCCTCAGATGCGCCCTCGAGCATCGCCCGAATCTGAACGACGGCGTCGCGCAGACGCGCCGCCTCCTCAAAGTCCATGGCGGCGGAAGCATTACGCATGTCTTCCTCCATGGTCTCGACGATTCGCACGAGCTCGTCATGCGGCAGCCCTTCGAGCTGCTCGGCAAGTGTCTGTTCGGGCGCCACCGTCTCCGGCACGGCACCCTCGCCGTTTTCATCGGGCGTATAGAACGCGCCGTGACCCAGCGAATCGCCTTTCGAGCGCCCCTTGGAGCCCACGGTCTTTTCGGCCTCGGCAATAAAGCTCGAAATGTCATTGATGGCTTTGCGGACCGTCTTAGGTACGATACCGTGCTCTTCGTTGTAGGCCATCTGAATCTCGCGACGGCGCTGCGTCTCCTCGATGGCCTCCTTCATCGAATCGGTTACGACGTCTGCGTACATGATGACTTCGCCGTCGGCATTACGGGCCGCGCGGCCAATCGTCTGAATCAGCGAACGGCGGTTGCGCAAAAAGCCTTCCTTATCCGCATCGAGAATTGCCACCAGCGAGACCTCGGGAAGGTCCAGGCCCTCACGAAGCAGGTTGATGCCAACGAGAACATCAATCTTTCCCTCGCGCAGCGTACGCAGGATCTCGACACGGTCCATCGTCGCCGTATCGGAGTGCATGTAATTGACCTTAATACCGGCATCGAGCAGATGGTCGGTCAGGTCCTCGGCCATGCGCTTCGTCAGCGTGGTCACCAGTACGCGCTCCTTACGGGCCACGCGCTCACGAATCTCATCCTCAAGATCGTCAATCTGGCCGCGAACTGGGCGCACGTCAATCTTGGGGTCGAGCAGACCGGTCGGACGAATAATCTGCTCAACGTCGTTTTGGCTAACGCGCAGCTCATAGTCGCCCGGCGTGGCCGAAACGTAGATGAACTGGGGAATCCTCGCCTCAAACTCATCGAAACGAAGCGGGCGGTTATCGAGCGCCGAGGGCAAACGAAAACCATGCTCAACCAGCGTCACCTTACGCGAACGGTCGCCTTCGTGCATACCGCGAATTTGCGGCACCGTCACATGGCTCTCGTCGATGATGCAGAGCATGTCCTTGGGAAAGTAATCGATGAGGGTAAACGGCGGCTCGCCCGGCTTGCGCCCGTCCAGATGACGTGAGTAGTTCTCGATACCGTTGCAAAAGCCCATGGTCTCGAGCATCTCGAGATCATAATCGGTGCGCTGCTGTAGGCGCTGGGCCTCGAGCAGCTTATCGGTTGCCTTGAGTTCGGCCACGCGCTTCTCACACTCTTCGCTGATTGATTTCAGGGCCGCCTTGACCTTAGGCTTCTCAGTCACGTAGTGCGACGCCGGCCACACGGGAATGGCCTCGTACTCACGCAGCATCTCGCCGGTGACCTCGTCGATCTCGGCAATCAGCTCGACCTCGTCGCCAAAGAACTCAAATCGCAACGGATGCTCGGCATAGGGCGGGTACACGTCTACGACATCGCCGCGCACGCGGAAAGTCCCGCGCGCCAGATCATAGTCATTGCGATCGTACTGAATATCAATGAGCGCATGGATAAAGTCATCGCGCTCGAGCGGTACTTTCTTGTCGACGTTCGGCGCCAGACCCGCATAGTCCTCGGGAGAGCCAATGCCATAGATACACGAGACCGATGCGACAACGATCACATCGCGTCGAGAAAGCAGCGATGCCGTCGCCTGATGGCGCAACATCTCGACTTCCTCGTTAATCGAGGAGTCCTTCTCGATATACGTATCGCTTTGCGGCACATACGCCTCGGGCTGATAGTAGTCGTAGTACGACACAAAATAGACCACGGCGTTGTTGGGAAAGAACTCCTTGAGCTCGCTTGCAAGCTGAGCGGCGAGGGTTTTATTGGGAGCCATGACCAGTGTCGGCTTACCCAAAGCCTCGATGGTCTTAGCCATCGTAAAGGTCTTGCCCGAACCAGTCACGCCCAACAGAACCTGATAGCGATCTCCGTCTCTCACGCCCTGCACAAGCGACTCAATGGCCTTGGGCTGGGAACCCGCAGGCTCATAAGGAGATACGACCTTAAATGGCACCTCAGAGCCCTCAACGCCAAAACGTTTGAGCTCTCCGCCAACACGCTCTACTTCAAATTCCGCCATGGATACTCCTAACTCATATATCTGCAGTATACGCAGGCGGCAGGCATAGTCCTATACGAACTGATCGGGATAGAGGGTCTTGTAGCGGACCCAAGCGTTATTGACGCGAATCAGATACGCCTGCGTCTCGGGGAAGGTGATCGCATTATGCAACGACGTGTTCTGTTGCGCCCACCCATCGACATTGCCCATGCCGGCGTTATAGGCGGCAATGGCGCTGTCGGTCGACCCGTTAAAATAGGTTAATAGATACGAGAGGTACGCACAGCCAAATTCGATGTTCGTAGCCGGATCGTTAAGGTTATCAGCCGAATACTCACTACCATCGACAAGGCCCTTGGCAATCATATCCTGGGCTGTCTCGGGCATCAGCTGCATCAATCCCTGAGCACCCTGATTCGACTCGGCCTCGGGATCCCAATTCGATTCCGACTTGATGACAGCACACACCAAATAGGGATCTAGATTATGGGAGATGCTCGACTGTTTAACATAGGCCTCATAGTCAATCGGATACAGCGGCTTAAAGAAAGCAGCAGGGGCATACGAGTAGACAAGCGAGATAACGCCGAAGACGAACACGAGGGCAAGCGGCGCCACACGATACCATGCAAAGAAACGCGTCTTAGACATCGGCATCCTCCTTATCCGCTACGTCACCGAAGCCATGACGCGCAAGCCATGCGTCCAGCTGTTCAAAGAGCGAGTTATCGCCAGCTTCATTATCGATTACCGTCGTAGCGAGATTGCATAGCGAAGCCTCATCGGGCTGACATACAGAGCGTGCATCAAAATCAGAGGGCTCCATACCACGATGAATGGCACGCTCACGACGGACTTCCAAGGGAGCGCTGATGACCAGTATTTCATCAGCCAGGCCAAACGCATCCTCAAAACCAGTCGGAGCAGAGACCTCGACAACCGCAAAAGGATAACGGGGAGACGAAACCGTGCAACAGACCGGATCGAGAATCCTCATCGAAAGTTGTTCGATAAGAACCGGATGAACAATGCCATTGAGTCGTGCGACGGTGTCAGGTGAGACGAAGGCTCGAGCAGCGAGGACGTTACGGCGAATGCCGCCCTCCCCGTCCAGAATGTCCCAGCCAAACTCCTCCGCAAGGGCATTGACGATCTCGGAACCCGGCACATACAG
Organism: uncultured Collinsella sp.; assembly: GCA_934655965.1. Taxonomy (GTDB): domain Bacteria; phylum Actinomycetota; class Coriobacteriia; order Coriobacteriales; family Coriobacteriaceae; genus Collinsella. The sequence continues at coordinate 313 of CAKUHK010000007.1, read as the reverse complement.
CGATTTGGCAAGCTCATCCAGATCGATAAGCATGGCACCACGAGATTCGAGATAGCGGCAGGCGGTCGACTTACCCGAAGCAATATTGCCCAAGACAAAAACGGTAAACATCAAGTCCTCCCTCACGCCAATGGGAGTTATTATCGCGCAAATAAATAAGATGGACTCAAAATACAGCCAAACAGTAAGAGCATCTCAGCGAAAGCGGAATCCATCATCGCTAGGCTCTCTTAAACGCAAAAAAGGGGGAGGCCGCGAGACCTCCCCCTTCTTCGATTCAAGCGTACGGCTCGGTGCCGTCCACCGGTCAGCG
>CAKUHK010000006.1:0-44785 GCA_934655965.1 uncultured Collinsella sp. | reverse complement strand
TGCCATACAGTTCACAACCGCGGGCGTTGACCTGCGCCTTTACCGTGCCCGGTGCCGGATCGTAGCCGGCGTGCACCAGGCCGCCGTTGGCCTTCGACGCGCCCAGCGCGATGTCGTTGGCCGCCTCGACCACGCAAATGGAAAGGTCATAGCGTGCAAGCTGCCGCGCGATAGCACATCCGGTAATGCCCGCGCCCACAATCGCGATATCAAACGTTTCTGCCACAGTGCCTCCCAGACGAGTTGACAGGCTGTCAATAGGACTATCCTACGGTCTGCACACCCCCAGTGCGGCGGCAATGCGGCGAACAGCCCCGCAACACCCGCCAACGGCAGGCGAGGGCCGGCCCAGCACGGATGCCGGCCCCGCGAGACCGCGAGTTCCTCCCGTCCAACCTCGCGGTCTACGCCGTTAGCTGTTACAGATTGAGATGTTTGTGTCCGCGGCGGCCCCGTACCCTGCCGTGGTGCCATATAAACAAACCCCGTGGTAAACTTGATCGAACTGTAAATATTCCGAAAGGTACACCTCAATGTCCAAGTACATCTCCGAGCTCATGTCGCCGCAGCTTATGGGCGCCATCTATGCCTTCGTTGGCTTTATCATCGCCCTGTATGTGCTGTCGGTCGTCTATGTGTTCATTGACGCCCGCCGCCGCGGTGCCAGCGCCTACGTGGCATGGGGCATCATCGCCCTCATCCCGTTTGTGGGCCTCATCGCCTACCTGGTCCTGCGCCCGCACTCCTACGCGGCCGACCGCGAGGAGCAGGAGCTGGACATGGCCCTGCGCGAGCGCCAGCTTGCCCAGTACGGCACCTGCCCGCAGTGCGGCGCGCCCATCGAGAAGGACTTTGTCGTGTGCCCCGTGTGTGACACGCAGGTTCGCAACGTGTGCCCCAGCTGCCATCGCCCGCTCGACGCGCACTGGAAGGTCTGCCCTTACTGCCGAACTCGCATTCAGTAACGCATCCATCGCTGGGCCGGCTACAAGCCACGGGCACCGCGCATTCCGCGCACGCGCCCACGCCCACACGATGAAGCATGCGTAGAAAATCGCCCGCCGTGCCATTAAGGTGCGGCGGGCGCTTGTATACCAAGGCAACCTGCCTATAATGATGCAAGTCAAAAACGCCGCGCCTGCAAGCGCTGCACCAGCGCCGGGCGCACGCACTTGCATCAGGCTTCCGAGAGGAGAAAACATACCCATGAAGGCACTCTACAATGACGGTTCGGTGGCCGAGCTCCCGCAGGACGAGGTCACGCACGTCATCCGCCACTCCGCCGCGCACATCATGGCGCAGGCCATCAAGCGCCTGTACCCCGAGGCCGACTTTGCCTACGGCCCCGCGACCGACAACGGCTTCTACTACGACGTCGACCTGCCCGAGGGCGTCAAGATCAGCGAGGACGACTTCCCCGCGATCGAGGCCGAGATGAAAAAGATCGTCAAGGAGAACCTCAAGTTCTCCGTGTACGAGAAGCCCCGCGCCGAGGCCATCGCCCTTATGGAGGAGCGCGGTGAAAAGTACAAGGTCGAGCACATCGGCGACTTGGACGACGACGCCCGCATCACCTTCTACCAGCAGGGCGACTACATCGACATGTGCGTCGGCCCCCATATCTGCTACACCAAGGCGCTGAAGGCCTTTAAGCTCACCGGCGTCTCGGGCGCTTACTGGAAGGGCGACAAGGACAACAAGATGCTCACCCGCATCAACGGCGTCGCCTTTGCCACCAAGGAAGAGCTCGACGAGCACATGCACATGCTGGAGGAGGCCAAGAAGCGCGACCACCGCAAGATCGGCCGCGAGATGGACCTCTTTATGATGCGCGACGAGGCCCCCGGCTTCCCGTTCTTCCTGCCCAACGGCATGATCCTTAAGAACACGCTGCTGGACTACTGGCGTGAGATTCACCACAAGGCCGGCTACGTGGAGATCTCCACGCCGCTCATCATGAACAAGCAGCTGTGGAAGACCAGTGGCCACTGGGACCACTACAAGGACAACATGTACTCCACCGTCATCGACGACGAAGAGTACTGCATTAAGCCCATGAACTGCCCGGGCGGCGTGCTGGTGTACGCCTCCAAGCCGCACTCCTACCGCGAGCTGCCCATCCGCGCCGGCGAGATTGGCCTGGTGCACCGCCACGAGCTGCGCGGCGCCCTGCACGGCCTGTTCCGCGTGCGCTGCTTTAACCAGGACGACGCCCACCTGTTTGTGCGTCCCGACCAGCTGACCGACGAGATCGTGGGCGTGGTCAACCTCATCGACTCCGTGTACCAGAAGTTTGGCTTTAAGTACCACGTTGAGCTTTCCACCCGCCCCGAGGACTCCATGGGCTCGGACGAGGACTGGGCTCGCGCCGAGGAGGGCCTGCGCACCGCTCTGGAGCAGCTGCACATGGACTACGAGGTCAACGAGGGCGACGGCGCCTTCTACGGCCCCAAGATCGACTTCCACCTGGAGGACTCGCTCGGCCGTACCTGGCAGTGCGGTACCGTCCAGCTCGACTTCCAGATGCCGCTCAACTTTGATCTGGAGTACGTGGACGCCGACGGCACCAAGAAGCGCCCCATCATGCTGCATCGCGTGTGCTTTGGCTCCATCGAGCGCTTCATCGGCATTCTGATTGAGCACTTTGCGGGCAAGTTCCCCACCTGGCTGGCTCCCGTGCAGGTCAAGGCCCTGCCCGTGTCCGAGAAGAGCCGCGACTACGCCCACGAGGTGTGCGCCAAGCTGGAGGAGGCCGGCATTCGCGTGGTCTGCGACGACCGCGACGAGAAGATCGGCTACAAGATCCGCGAGGCCCGCAGCATCGACCGCGTGCCCTACATGCTCATCCTGGGCGAGAAGGAGGTCGAGGCCGGCAACATCTCCGTCCGCGATCGCTCCAACGAGACCGTTCAGATGAGCGTTGACGAGTTCGTTGCCAAGGTGCTCGAGGAGATTAAGACTCGCGCCTAAGGCTGCGCTCAAAGGTTATAGACCGCACACATTCGCGGCTGTCCCACCTGTTGGGGCAGCCGCTTTTTTCATGCCGAGCATGGAGCAGGGGAGCGCGAGCTGCAGTTGCGCAACACTCACAAGATGCCGACAACCCCCGTAACCGTTTGGTAAAGCAGAAATGCCCCCGTAACAATCAAATATTGCCCCGACACAAGAAAAGCCGCTGGTAGAGAGGCTTTTTTGTTGCACAAAAATGTACAGGTTTTTATAGAGGGGTATGGAGATGCATCCGTTCGCGCCGCAATTTGCGCAATCTGGGAAAACAAGACGGATTAACTCGTATAATGTCCTTCGTCGAAAGATACGAAAACCTGTACTTTTGCGACTGCGCCTAGCTGCGAGCGAGAAGCCTGTTCTTAACGCCCCTGCATCCGCGTGCGTCGCGGAGCTGGAGAAGGGGGGCGAGACATGGAACAGATGATGCGGCGCCAAGAGCAGCTGCCCGGTGCCTTTAGCGGCACCACCACCAACAGCCAGCACGGCCGCGTCCGCTGGTATCTGGTCCACACCCCCAATGGTAAAGAGCGCGAGACCTGCGAAAAGGTCCGCCGCATTATCCCGCACGAGCTGATGCAGGACGCCTTTGTGATGCAAAAGGAGTTCTGGTTTAAGCGGGACGGTGCATGGTCGCTCCAAACCAAACCCATGTACAAGGAATATTTCTTCGTCGCCACGCGCGATGCCGCCATGCTCGACAAGGCTTTGGCCCAGTTGAGCTTTGGCTGCCGCATTGCCGGCAGTAAGGAGCGGGCCTATGCGCCCATGCCGGACGATGCGCAGGATTGGTACCGCAGCGTGCTCGACGACAACGGCGTTGTGCGCAACAGCGTCGCCCGTATCGAAGACGGCGTGCTTCACATAGAGCAGGGCCCGCTGGTGGGGCAAGAGTCCCGGGTGAAGAAGATCGACCGTCATAAGCGCTGGTGCCTAGTGGACGTGGGCGAAGGTGACTCCGCATTTAGGGAATTGCTTCCGTTGGACGTGCCCAGCAAAACGTAAGGGGACGTTGCACCGGCAATTTATTCGCAATTTGAATTCATCGATTGGGGGATCCCTGGGGACAGGGACGTGGATTTGAACTTGACTACTAACGAAGTGACAGGGCAAAACGCGCCGGTGGGGGCCGCGCTTGTTGCCCAGGCCATGAGCGGCGGCGACGTGAGCATGCGCTACAAGGCCATGCAGGCCGTGAAGGACTGGGACCGCACGCGCCTGGGCTACCGCGCCGTCAAGCGCACGTTCGATATCGTGTTCAGCGGCTGCGTGTTGGCCGTTATCGCCATCCCGAGCCTGATTCTGGCCGCCGCCATCCGCCTGGAGAGCGAGGGCAACCCGTTCTACAGCCAGATCCGCGTGGGCCAGACCCACCGCGACGGCAGCCTGTCCACCTTTCGCATGTGGAAGTTCCGCTCCATGTACCGGGACGCCGACGAGCGCCTCGCCGAGCTCAAGGAGCAGAACGAGATCGCCGGCGCCATGTTCAAGATGAAAGAGGACCCGCGCGTCACGAAGATCGGCAAGTTCATCCGCAAGCACTCCATCGACGAGTTCCCGCAGTTCGTCAACGTGTTCCTGGGCCAGATGTCCGTCGTGGGCCCGCGCCCGCCGCTGCCCAACGAGGTCGCCGAGTACACCGAGTTCGACCTGCAGCGACTGGCCGTGAAGCCGGGGATCACCGGCTGGTGGCAGGTCACGGAGCGAAACTCCACCGGGTTCGACGGCATGGTCCGCCGCGACCTGGAGTACATCGCCAAGCGCGGACCAATCACCGACCTTAAGATCGTCATCCTCACGGTGATCGAGGTCATCACCGGCAAGGGTGCGTGCTAGATGCGCATCGCGATGATCGGGCACAAGAGGTACGGCTCCCGCGAGGGGGGCGTTGAGGTCGTCGTGACCGAGCTCGCCCGCCGCATGGCGGCGCTCGGCCACGAGGTCACCTGCTACGACCGCTCCGGCGCGGACGTCATGACCGGCGACGCCGCGGACTGCCGCGCGCACACCGTGGACGGCGTGCGCGTCGTCCCCGTCAGGACGATCGACAAGAAGGGGCTCGCCGCGCTGAGCTCCTCGTACTTCGCCACCCTGGCCGCCATCAAGGACGGGCCCGACGTGATCCACTACCACGCCGAGGGCCCCTGCGTGCCGCTTCCCCTGGCGAAGCGAGCCGGCATCCGGACCGTCGCCACCATCCACGGCCTGGACTGGCAGCGCGCCAAGTGGGGCAGGCTCGCCAGCACGTACATCAAGATGGGGGAGAGGGCCGCGGCCACAAAGGCCGACGGCCTCGTCGTCCTGTCCAAGTCCGCGCAGTCCTACTTCGAGGACGCCTACGGCCGCACCGCGACGTTCATCCCCAACGGGATCGAGAAAAAGCAGCCGACGCCGACCAGCCAGATAAAGGAGAGGTGGGGCCTCGACGAGGGCTCCTACCTGCTGTACCTGGGCAGGCTCGTCCCCGAGAAGCGACCAGAGCTCTTGATCGAGGCCTACAAGGGGCTCGGTACAGATAAGAAACTTGTCATCGCCGGCGGCGGTTCGGACACCTCCGAGTACGAGGCGTCACTGCGCGAGGCCGCACAGGGCGACCCCCGCATCCTCTTCACCGGATTCGTCAACGGCGGACCCCTGGAGGAGCTGTACTCCAACTGCTATGCGTACGTTCTCCCGTCCGACGTGGAGGGCATGCCCATGAGCCTGCTGGAGGCCATGGCCTACGGCCGCTGCTGCGTGACGAGCGATATCCCCGAGTGCGCGGACGTACTCGCCGGGAACGGCGTGACGTTCGACAAGGGGAGTGCCGACTCGCTGCAGTCCGCGCTGAAGGGCCTGCTCGCCGACGGCGGGCGCACGGCCGCCCTCGGCGCCGCTGCCAAGGCGCACGTCGAGAAAACCTACAACTGGGACTCCGTCGTCGAGCGGACCCTCGAATTGTATTCAGCTTGATTTTGAAAGGTTAAATAGATGGTCGAAAAGAAACTCAACGGTACCGTCATCGTCACCTACCGCTGCAACGCGCGCTGCACCATGTGCAACCGCTACAAGGCTCCCAGCCGTCCGGAGGAGGAGCTCTCCCTCGACGTGATCAAGAAGCTCCCACGTATGTACTTCACCAACATCACCGGTGGTGAGCCCTTTATCAGGACCGACCTTGCAGATATCGTGCGCGAGCTGTACAAGAAGTCCGACCGTATCGTCATTTCCACCAATGGCTTCTTTACGGATCGCATCATCGCTCTTGCCGAGGAATTCCCCCAGGTGGGAATTCGCATCTCCATCGAGGGCTTGCAGCAGACCAACGATGAGATCCGTGGTCTCCAGGATGGCTTCAACCGCGGCTACGAGACGCTCAAGAAGCTTGTGGAAATGAAGCACCCGGACGTGGGCTTTGGCATGACGGTGCAGGATCGCAACGCTGCGGACTTGGTGCAGCTGTACAAGCTTTCCGACGAGCTCGGCATGGAGTTCGCCACCGCCAGCCTGCACAACAGCTTCTACTTTGTCGAGGCGAAGAACATCATCAAGGACCGTCCCATGGTGGCCCAGAACTTCGAGGACCTGGTAAACGAGCTCCTCAAGTCCAACGAGCCCAAGAAGTGGTTCCGCGCGTACTTCAACATGGGCCTCATCAACTACATCTATGGGCAGAAGCGCCTGCTCCCGTGCGATATGGCGTTCGACACGTTCTTCATCGACCCCTACGGCGACGTAATGCCCTGCAACGGCACCAAGGAGAAGCTCGTTATGGGCAACCTTAACGACGAGTCCTGGGATGAGCTGTGGGGGAGCGCCCAGGCCGAGAAGGTACGCGGCTGCGTGCGCCACTGCGACCGCAACTGCTGGATGATCGGCTCCGTGTCTCCGGCCATGCACAAGTACATCTGGAAACCCGCGTCGTGGGTGCTGGCGCACAAGCTCAAGCCCGGCAAGAAGTTCGACATGCACGAGCTCCCCATCGTGCGCGACTACGAGTCGGGCAAGGTGACGAAGGAGGAGCTGGACGCTCTTTCCACCTGCGACATGCACGCCGCGATCAACGACGGCCTCTCCGACGCGAGCCGAGCCGACGCCCACGTGTACGAGACCGAGGAGGCGCTGTAGGTGGCCCCGCTCGACCTCATATGCATGGGGCTCGTCCTGGCGCTCATCGCGGCGGTGGGCGTCGGAGGCGCTCGGCGCCATCCTGCTAGGGAGGATTTCTTCAGCAAGGAGGAGTCCAACGCCCTTCGTGGCTTCTGGTGCCTCGTCATCATCCTTGTGCATGTTCCTGTCGCTTATCAGAACCCGATTCAAGACGCGGTGGGCAGCTTCGCCTACATCGGGGTCACCTTCTTCTTCATGACCTCGGCTTATGGGCTTTCGCTCGGCCTTGCGTCGAGAGGGGTCCGGGCGCTGGACGGCTTCTGGATCAGGAGGCTTCCGAAGATTCTCGTCCCGTGTCTGCTCGTCAATGTGCTGAAGCTTGTGGAGAGCTATGCCTTCGGGAGTCCGGATTCGATTCTCACCCTGCTCAGGGTCGATAACTGGGTCGTCTGGCTGCTGCTCTGCTACCTTGCCTTCTGGGCGACCAACAAGTTCCTTCCTGTCGACAAAGCTCGCAAGGACCTCCTTACCGTCGGTTGCGTGGCACTTTTGAGCGTCGTTGGCTATGTCGCTGGGGATTTGAGCCCGATTTACCGTTGGCCGACGGAGATATGGGGGTTTGCGTGGGGCATCTTGCTCTCGCGGAACAAGGATCACCTTTGCGATGCCCTTCGTTGCAGGCCTGTTGCCAGTCTCGCGTTGACAACAGCGGCTTCTGTCCTTATCGGGTTCCTTTATCTCAAGTGCAAGGGCGTGCCTTTCTTCGGCGACTACCTGCTCAAGATTCTGCTCGGCATGGCGCTCGTCATGCTCATGCTGGTCGTTGACTCCCTGCTTTCGCTGGGAAGCAGGTTGAACGCCATCCTTGGGTCGATCTCTTACGAGGTTTACCTCGTGCACGGGACGGTATTCTCCCTCGTTTCCGAAATTGCAGGGGGGGGCTCTCGTCGGGGCCATTCATCGCGTTCTCGGTCGCGGGAACCGTTCTGGTCGCATGGGTTCTTCACGCGATTGGGGGCTTTGCTTTGTCCCTTGTTCGCCTTCCATCTGACGGAGCGCGGCACAGGGAGGCGTGAGCTGTTGTTGGCTTCTATTTGTTTGTATAGCGTCCCATGTGGGGACTCGTTCGCGATTGGTGGTGTTCTTTAGCGATGCCGGTGTTTTCCGTTGTGATACCCGTATACAACGTCGAGCCGTGGCTCCCACGCTGCGTGGAGAGCGTTCTTGGCCAGGGCTTTAGCGATTTCGAGGTGGTGCTGGTCGATGACGGGTCCTCCGATGGCAGTCCCGCGTTGTGTGAGAGCTACGCATCGACGGACGCCCGGGTCAAGGTCGTCCACAAGCCGAACGGCGGTCTCTGTAGCGCTCGCAATGCCGGTCTCGCCATTGCAGCGGGAGATTACATCGTCCCGGTAGATTCCGATGACTGGATGGTCGAGGACGCCCTCGAGACGCTTTGGTCACGGGCGATTGAGCCTTACAAACCAGATGCCGTCATCTTCAATGCGACTATGGTCTATCCCGATCGCGAGGAACCTGTGCCCTGCTATGCTGCGAGCGGGTTTTACGATAGTGCGCGCCTGCGCGGAGAGATTCTGCCGTATATGATTTGGGACAAAAGGCTGCCTTTCTGCCGGGGCATCTTCAACCCGATGGCCTGCAACAAGGTCTACAGACGTGAGATTCTGCTTAAGCATCACTGCGAGGACGAGCGCATTAGGATGGGCGAGGACAACGCCTACGTCTTCGAGGCGCTTTATCACTCCACGTCTCTAGTCGTTCTAGAAGACGCTCTCTACTGCTACTTCAAGGGCAACGAGTCCTCGATAAGCACGGCCTACGACCCGACGAGGTTCGAGAACAACAGGCTTCTCATCGACTACCTCGTGTCGAGGCTCGGCAGTAAGGAGGAGTGGCTCGACGACCAGCTGAACGCATTTAAGGCATACTGGCTTTTCATGGCTATATTCCATGAAGCTAGGGCGAATCGCGGTTTCGTCTCATCCTGCAGACACTTGAAGGAGGGCATTGAGAAGACGAACGCCACGGGAGGCATAGATATAGAGAAGTTGCCGAGGTCTGCTCGGGCGTTCCTCACGTTGATCCGCAGCCGGTGCTACCCCGCTATCCTTGCCGCTGCCAAGGTGGGCTCCGCCCTTAAGGACCGGCGGTGAGCTGCATGGAGCTCAGTATCGTTATACCTGCCTACAATGCGGCAGTCTCCCTCCCTAGGGCACTCGACTCGCTCGTGGACGTACGCTTCCTTGGGCGCTACGAGATATTAGTCGTCGACGATGGCTCGACGGACAACACTGCGGAGGTTTGCGACAACTGGTGCCGCCTGCACCCGGGCATTGCATGTTGCATTCGTCAGGGCAACGGGGGCGTGAGCTCTGCCAGGAATCTCGGCATTGCTGCCGCGAACGGCGACTACATCGCTTTCGTTGACGCCGACGACTATGCTGCGCCAGGCTATCTCGGCATGGCGTTCGACGCTAAGCGGGGCGGCGAGGACTACATCACGTTTGATTACGTTCGAGAGAGCGATGGCTCTCAGAGGGTCGTGAAACCGCAGCTCTCTCCCTCGGATATCGGGCGTGCGAGAGCTCTCGCCCTAACGTGCACAGCGAATTCCCCTTGGTCAAGGCTTTACAAGAAAGCCTTGAGCAAGGGAGTTCTGTTTCCCCTTGGTCAAGGTCTCGGGGAGGACCTTTGCTTCAACCTTGCCTTCCTCGAGAAGGCTCGTACGGCTGCATATTCTCCCCAAACCGCCTACGTGTATGTGGCCAACGAGGGCAGCAGGACGGAGCGGCCCCCCAGCGCATCCGATGCCGAGGATTATGGGAAGATGTACGCGGCCCTGATGGGCTTTTGCGATGCGTGCGGTCTCGGCGAGGCTGAGAGGAATGAAGCGCGCCTTTCGATGGCTCGGATTTTGGCGAACTACGCCGGGCGGCTCAAGAGGCACGGGGTGCTTTCGACCGAGATTTCGGCTGTGCTCGAATCAATCGAAGGCCTCGACAGCATACGGGGGGCTGTGGCGCGGGATTGTAAGGATAGAGCCAGGCTGGCGATGCTTCGCAGGGGCGCATACTCGCTTGCCGCGCTGTTTTTAAGGGGGTGCTAAATGGTCATTGCGGCTAGCGATGAGCAACGCCTCGCAGCGCGGGGAGTCTCTGGATATGGCGGAGTACGGCGGGATCGCGTGCGCGGGGGCTACGTGAGCCTTGCGTCTGCCAGGCTGTCCGTGGTCTGTTTTTCCGTCCTGTGGCCCATAGTGCTCTTGTCTAGGGGGCTTGTTCTCAGCACGTTAATAGAATCATCGGCAGCGACCATTCTGGTCCAGCTTGCCTACATCGGGCTTCTCGGCGCTGTTCTTGCCATCGATTTGATCTTGGGAAGGGTAAGATGCTTAGGAGACGGGTTTGCCTGCTTCGCGCTAATGGCTTTACATACCGTGCTCTTCTGCCTCGTGCTGACCAACCCAATGATGCCTTCCGAGTACTCCTTGACTCAGTCGGCCCTTCTATTCGTCTTGGTGATAGGTCTCACCGCCTATTTCATCAGGACCAGAGAAATATTCGACCTCTTTGTCCGGCTCTCGTTTTACACAATCGGCGGATTGCTGGCGTTTTGCCTCTTGACGCACCTTGGGGATTTGAACCTGTGTGGTGTTATGAACATTATGAGCTCGTCGGACAGGATGCGCTCTGTGTTCGGGTTCGGCCAACCAAACTCGCTGGGCGGAGCCTGCTTTGGTTGCCTCGTCTTGTACTCTCTGCTGCCGAGACGCCGCGCGCAGCTCGCGCGATGGGCTTCTTTCGTAATCGCGGCGATCGCCCTTGCGATGCTGCTCTGTCAGTGCGAGAGGGCAATTCATTCAAAGTGGTTGATTCTTGGATTGAGAAAGCCGGGGTTCAAGAATTATTAACTGATTTCAGGCCGTGCTCAATAAAAGATTTACTTCGCTATTTGATTTTACGTTTTAGATGGTACGCACTTGCAAGGTTGTTTTTAAGGGGGGAATAGTGGGTTACGGACGGGCCATTTCATCAAAAAAAATCGATACATTGGTGTTCTATTTATTATTTGCGGCCGTATATACAACTAGAGTGCTTGTTATTGCTCAGGTTATTGATTCATCTGCTTTAACTATTTTGATTCAGGCTGTTTACCTTGCATTTGTCGGAACACTCTGGCTCTTGGAACTAAATAAAGGGATATATAGACCTACTGCTTTTTCTGGCTTTTTTGTATTGCTTGCATCACACATTGTGCTGTTTTGTTATGTCTTTACCAATCCAAGAATGCCTGGGAGTTTAGGTATAGGCCAAGCTATGGTCCTCTTCTTTCTTGTGGTTGTTTTTACTGCCTGGTATGTCAGGGATAGAAATATCCAACGGGGTTTCTGCGCTCTTTGCTTTCATTTATTAGGCATTATTTTGACTGTCCAGCTGTTTACACATTTTGGTGACGTTAATTTAAGTGGACTGTCATCTCTTTTTAGTGCCGACCAACGAGTTCGTACGGTATTTGGGTTTGGCCATCCAAATACACTCGGAGGAATGTGTGTCGCTTTATTCATGATGTTTATATTTATGAATGTGTGTGAGGAACGACGCGGCCAAGGTTTGTTCATCATTTCCATAGATTTTGGATTATTGGCTGTGGCCCTGCTGATGTTGCTCTGCAGCGCTTCCCGTAGTTCATTAATTGGCTTAGCTCTGCTTATTGCGTTCTATTGTTCAGGACGCCTTAAAACCGGTGGCAAGTATTCTAGGCTCGCCTACCGTGTTTCACGGTTGGTGCTTTTGATGGCTATTGCGTACGCTATTTCGAGCGTTCTTGGCTCGATGTCACTTGATAGTGCCATTGTTCAATCGAATCGATTAACTTTGTTGGACCATGCGTTGCCTGAGTTATTTAGAAGTGGTCGTTTAATGGTTGGACTTGGCTATGTCTCCAACAGCTCCTATGGAATGGGTCTTACTCCTTATAACACGTTATGGTTGGATAATAGCTACGTTTATTATCTAGTTGCCACAGGCGTTATTGGGTTCGTATTGATATTGGGATCCGTGTTTTGCCTGTCTTATGGTTGCCTTAAATCAGTCGAGGGGTCGAATCTTCAGGCTTGCGTCCAAGCCTCTCTGATTTCTTACCTATTTATGGCCTTTTTTGAAGTCGTATTACTTGTTGGTAACCCATTGAATTATTTCCTTCTTCCTTTTCTGCTGTCTCTTATTTGCACCAATTCAGATAAATGACTATTTTTCTCTAATTTATTTAGATTAGTTTCTCCCAGTTGTAAGGAGCTATTTCTTGATTGAAGTCAAAGCGTTAATTAAAAAAATAATTAATTGTTTGCTATCCGGACCTCTATATCAAATAATCCGTTCCTTTGCATTGTCAAATGAGGTGCCATACAACGGTGATCGCGCATTGCTGGATTCGGCTTCACCACGGCCTAGGCATATGCTTCAGCCGGTCTTTATGAACGATGAGGTTTCGTTTGATATTTCAGTTATTATTCCTGTCTATAACGTTGAAAAGTATCTAAAGGATTGCTTAGATTCGGTTGTATCCCAAAGCGTCGACGGGACTTATGAGGTCATCATCGTTAATGATGGTTCTACTGATAATTCTGGGGCCATCGCTCATTTATATGACCGAGTTTCGAATGTACGAGTCGTTAATCAAGCTAATGCGGGGCTATCCGCTGCGCGCAACGCCGGTCTCCGGATATCCAAGGGCAAATATATTATGTTCCTCGATTCTGACGATACGATTGCCCCGGGCTATCTATGCGCTATGAAAAGTCGACTAGATCGAACTTCTGCTGATTATGTTACCTCAACATTTAGATACATGTCTGATGGCGGCATGTTGGGTGAACAGGAGAAGGATAGGGCATCTTGGATGGCTCCCTGGGGACGACTTTATCGTCGTTGCATTTGGGATGGTCTTTGTTTTCCGGTTGGAGCTTGGTATGAAGACCTTGTGCAACCAATCTGTATTGAGCCGAAGTATAAGGAGCTAAAATGCTACGACTTGGACGGATATAATTACCGTATTCGGCCTGGCTCCATCATGCAGTCTACTCCCACAAGCGTTAAAGGCCTTGATTCTTTTTGGGTGCTTGATGAGTTGATTGGTTGGCGTTCTGAACTCGATATTGCATATTCTGAAGTTGACTATGATCACCTTCTTCCATTATTCGGCCCTCTTTTGCTGGGTAGGACTGTAGCCCTCGACAATGAGCAGAGGCGTGCTTTGTTCGAATGCTGCTGTTCGACTTTTTGCTCAATTGAAGAGTTTAAATCCATGAAGACACGGCTGCCGGATTGTTGGGGCGATATTGAGCTTGCGCTTCGCACCTCGAACTACCGTTTGTATCTATTGGCTGCTACCGCTCTTGCCTCTGGCGGTAATGTTGGGCTTGCTTTTTCAGATGCCCTTCACTTTTATCTGAACAGGACTAAATAGAGAATGTTAATTGGAACCATCACTTTTCACGGAGCGCTTAATTTTGGCTCTGCGCTGCAGGCTTATGCACTTCAGAGTGTTTTGACTCTCATGGGGCATGAGGTGAGGATCATTGATTATCGAGCTCGAGATTACGAGCAGTATCGTTTGCTGCAGCTGCGTCATCCTAAAACTACATTGAGAGTTCTATGCCGGTTGAGTCGCTTCTCTTCTAGAAAAGCTTCATTTAAACGATTTGCAAATAGTTTTTACAACTTGACTTCTGAATCCGTGTCTTGGAAAAACGAAACTTCTTTATCTGAAATGGTTGATAAGTTTGATTGCTTTATCTGTGGCAGTGATCAGATTTGGAATCTCGATTGTACTGTCGGAGTGGTCGAGCCATATTTTCTATCTTTTGCGGGTAACAAGCGTCGCGTAGCCTATGCGCCCAGTTTGGCCCATACGTCCTTTAAGCCGGAGAACTTTGATAAGGAGCTTGTTGCCAGTCTTCTTTCTAAATTCGATTATCTGTCCGTCCGTGAAGAGGAGACGATTCCGCTCTTTCAGCCGCTTGTCGATAAACCCATTGATGTAGTTCTTGACCCTACGCTTCTTCTGAATGCTGCTGATTACGCTGGGATGACGTCGAAGATGCTTCTTCAAGGCGAGTATATCTTCATGTATTTGCTGCGTGAGTGTCCTGAGCTCATCGAGAGCACCGCAGCGACGGCAGAGACGACAGGCATGAAGGTCGCTTATATTTCTGAGAAAGATCTGGACATCCCAAATTCAGTTAACCTATTTGGCATTGGTCCTGAGGAGTTCGTCTCGCTTATTGCGCACGCAAGCCTTATTCTTACCAACTCCTTTCATGCAACCGTATTCTCAGTTCTCTTTCATAGGCCCTTCCGCGTATATGCGACAGATAAGTCTGGTGCTCGTATGCGCGACTTGCTGAGTAATATCGGGCTGTCTGACCGTTGCGTCGATGTTATGTGCGCCGACGATATTGCCCCTTGTGACTGGAGTGACGTGGACTCTCGCCTGGATTCTCTGCGGGAGCATTCCTGGGCTTATCTTAGAAAGGCGCTTTCGTAATGGGGGAGACGCGTCGACTTATTAAGAACACTGGCATTATTGCGGTGGGCGGAATGGCAACCAAGCTTGTTTCGTTTCTTCTGCTGCCGCTCTATACTTCAGTTCTTTCCACTGGCGACTATGGTACCGTCGACTATATCAACACTATCGCCCTGTTTTGCGTTCCCGCCGTTTCTCTGCTTATGGACGAAGCACTCTTCCGGTTCCTCATCGACTGTCGCACCGATGGGGATCGGTCTAAGGCCGTGACCGCGTCTTGCGCTGTTCTTCTTGCTGGCTGCGCGTGCTTTGCGGTCTTGGCGATTCTGGCCTGGTTGCTATTTAGGCCAGAAAATCTTGGCTGGGTCGTGGGGCTTGTTATTGCTGGTGCGCTTCTGCAGATGGCTTCGGCGGTCCTACGTGGTTTCGGTGATACCGTGGGATATTCCGTCATGAACTTCACTGCGAGCGCTCTTACCATCGTGTTAAACGTTCTGTTTATCGCCGTGTTGCGCTGGGGCGTGGTGGGCATGCTTTCTGCCACGGTCATTGCGCAGGGCAGTGTTGCCCTCACGTTCATGGTCATGCGGAAGCTCTGGCGCTATATCGATCCGTTGGCTTTCTCCATTTCCTATGCTCGAGACCTCCTGCGGTATTCCTTTCCGCTCATTCCCAACAAGGTTTCCTGGACTATTAATAACCTGCTGGACAGGCTCATTATCATGAACACGCTCGGGGCTTCCGCTGCCGGCGTGTACGCCGTTTCTTACAAGTTCCCCGGTGTCATGGACCAGGTGTATGGCTTCTTCTACCAGTCCTGGAAGGAGAGCTCGGCGCGCGCCCTCAACTCCGATGAGGACGAGTCGGCTTTCTATAACTCTGTGTATCGTGCGCTCAGGCGTTTCATGATGAGCGTCGTTCTGCTTATGTCTGCGCTTATGCCCCTCGTGTACGGCGTCCTGATTAAGGGTTCATTCGGTGAGGGCCTGCTGTATGTGCCGATATTGCTCCTGGCGACGTACTTCAGCAACATTTCTGGCTTTTACGGTGGCATCTTTACCGCACATAAGGAGACCGGAATTATGGGTACCACCACTGCTGTGTCTGCGGTCCTTTGCGCCGTTCTGTGTGTCGTGCTGATTCCGCACTTCGGCCTTTATGGTGCATCCGTTGCAACGCTCTTGGCGATGATCGTGGTGAACGAGTACCGCAGGATTAAAGTCGCAAAGTTTACGAAGCTTGTCGAAGACCGGGTTGAGCAGGTTTTGACTTTGGTTTCAATTGTAGGCGTATTCGCTTTTTATTATCTGTCTGCCTACGGTGCGGGCATCTGGAGTGCTATCGCCTGCCTGGCAATTGCTCTGGCTTTTTCCGTTTATATGAACGCCGATATTCTGCGCAAGCTCATTTCGGCTCGCAAATAGGGGTGTAACTGCATGTCTACCGTGAAAAGGGGCGAAGTTCCCACACTGTTTGAGTCGCCGTCGCATTGCTGCGGATGCGGGGCGTGTGCCGCCGCTTGCCCGAAAGGCGCCATCACCATGTCCGAAGGCATGGACGGGTTTGTTCTTCCTGTAATTAACAGCGATCTCTGTATCGGTTGCGGCGCGTGCACGAGGGCGTGCGGTCTCAACCGGGGGATAGGCTCTAATTCCGTCGGACCGTTCTATGCTGCTGCTGGTAGGGACGATGTTTCGGAGTCCGCCTCTGGCGGAGTTTTCGGTGCCGTTGCACGTGAGCTTATTTCTGCTGGTGGCGTAGCGTACGGTGCTGCTTATGAGCGCGAGGGGAATACGCTTCGAGTGTTGCATCGTCGTGCAGCGAGCATCGATGAGTTGCCTCCGCTTCTAAACTCAAAGTATGTACAGAGCGATGTTGGAATTTGCTTTGCCGATGTTAAGGCGGATCTTCGCGAGGGAAGGCGGGTTCTCTTCTGCGGTACGCCTTGCCAAGTCGCCGGCCTTAGGGGCTTTCTCGGACGCGATTATGAGAACCTGAATACCGTTGACCTTGTCTGCCACGGAGTCCCTTCCGGCCGCATGTTCGCGGATTGCGTTGAGAGCTATGGCAAGCAGCTTGGGTCTCCCGTGGTTGACTTCCGGTTTAGGTGCAAGCGCGAGGGGTGGGGCCACTCCCTTCTTCTTCTTCTTCTTGAGGACGGAAGAGAGGTCACCATTCCTGCGGCGAAATCCCCCTACTACGATATGTTCCTGAACCTTAAGACGCTTCGCGACAGCTGCTATAGGTGTCCCTATGCAGGAAGATTCCGCGCCGGCGATCTTACCATCGGCGATTTTTGGGGCGTCGAGGTTAACAGGCCTGATGTTTTGAAAGATGCCGAGAAGTTCAATCAGATGAAGGGCGTTTCTTGCCTGCTGGTGAATAATGACCGCGGCAGGGAATTCATTGAGTCCAGCAATGTTTTGGACTTGTATCCCGTTGATTTTGACGACATCGCTAAGGGCAACGATCAGCTTCGCCATCCGAGTGCTCTTCCCAAGGATAGGCAGCTTTATATTGACGCATACGTCAATGGCGGCTGGGGCGCCGTGGAGCGTCTCTACAAGAAACGTGAGCGCGGCGTTGCGTTCTATGCTAAGAAGGCTGCAAGGGCCGTTTTGCCCAAACCTGCGATTGGGGTGCTCAAGAAAGCGCTTGGAAAATAAGCTCAGCTATCCATTCTATAGAATTCGATGATTTGACGATTATCCCTTGTGCGCTCTTTGGGAAACGAATGCGTGCAAGGGGTAATTATTTGTCAATTTAGACCTTAGGGTGCGTGGCGTGCTCGATTGTTGTAGACGTAAACCTTGAAGTTCGAGAAGTTTCACGAAGGAGCCTTAATTGAGGGTTAAATATCGTGATGAATGTCCTGATTGATCTGCTGTGTGGCTTCGCTCAGGACAGTTCGATTATTCGACTACCGTTCGACGATTAATATTAGTCTGCTGTGCTCTTCTAAAGTATCTGGGAGTACTATTGTTGCAGGCGTTCACTGCCTGGTGCATGACGTTAATATCCACTTGTTGACCATTCAATTTGGTCAACTGATTGCTGGAGTTGTCGTGCCAGTTAACGATAAAGCCTACCGCAAGCTTAAGGCTTTTAATGCTTCTGTAATGCATGACTTACAGCTCCACAGTGACGTCGTTAAGGGGTTAGTTTCTAAATGACACTTGAGGATTTATATGGGCTCATCGGGTGTGTAGCAAATATTTCAACCTTGATCGCCGTGGCTATCGCTGCACATGCATGCCGTCTACAGCTCAAGCAAATCAGGCTTGATAGTTATATTCGCTGTTCTGAGTGGTCAGTCTCTTTTGCAGATACACTTAGACTCGAGGTCTTTCCTCGCCTGAGAATATTGGATTATCTTTCGAGCGCCTGCCCACTATATGGAAAGGTCAAAAGAAGCTTAACGGTAGCAAGCCTGGTCTCTTTCGAAGAGAAAGAGTTAATTAATCTGTCGGGTGTTTCATGCGATGAGTTGTCAGCTTCCATCTCGTCGTATATCGACTCGCCAGATAATTGGCCTGACCTGCTTAATGCATACAAAGAATGGCGTTTCTGTTATCCGGAGCTGTATCCATATTATGTTGGTTTTGATAGCAGCGACTTGAAGAATGTTCTCAATAAAAATGTAACCGAAATTGCTAATTGCCTTGAGGGGCTTGCATTACAGGTGAACAGCGGTTTAGTGAATGAAGACGTGCTCTACCCGTCTGTTCACGGATCGTTTCTTATGGCCGTTCGTTTAATTTATCCTTTTATATGCGCCGTTGAAGAGGCGTCGCCTTTAAGTACATTGTCTTATCCCCACATGGTGACACTTCTTGGGCTCTGGAATAAGCAGGATGAAAGCGACAATGATCATCTGCGTGATGAGAGGAATAAATTAAGCAAAGGCTATAGGCTACGCAAGGATATGTGCATGGATGTTTAACGATTATTGTTGCATATTTGATTGTGGATGACCTGTGGTTATATGAGTTAAGTCTAATAAAATGCTGGACAGAATTACGGTTTTATTTGAAAATAATGACCGCGTGCTTTTATTGCATTGTCGACAAAGGACGGTTTGCCCGCTCCTGCAGAGCGGGCTTTTGCTAGCGAACTGCTTGGATCCATATCTCCATAGGCATTGCTCCTTTACCGTCTATAGTAGGCGCTACTGATTAAGGTAGGCATAACCGTCCTTCCCGTCGAAATGTATAGAATTTTTGAAGCCTTAACGTACTTCAAACGCATCCAGTTAACCACAGTTTGCTACAGTTCGCTGAACCGCCGATGATTACTTTAGCATGTGATGGTGATGTCGTACACCTTAATTGACTGAACTGCTTTTGATATATCAGTTGAAGGCTGACTCGAGCTTTCCGCATCAAGGGAAGGCTTGCATCGAGAGGGGACTGGGGCTGTGCATTTGTTCGTTAGGGGACTAACGAACAAATGCACAGCCATGTCGTCGCTATTTTGTTTGGGTGCTAGTTCCGGCATGGGCCTTATCGCTGTTGGGAATCAACCTTATTTTGCTTTGCGATGTAGCTAGCGAACCAGCTGCGTGCTTTGTTTTTCAGGACACGAATGTTCTCTTCGTTCTTGGCGTCGATCTCCTGGAGTGCCTGTTCAGCGATAGCATCCGTTTTTTCAAGAGACTCGTCGATACTTGAACGGTATTTCTCGGCGACTGAGGTTATGTACCTGCTTACAAAAGCCTTTTTCTCCTTATCGCTCAGGGGTGAAAACTCTACTTTGAGATTGAACCGCGAGAGCAATTCCGGTGGGAACTTGTCTTGTACCTCGGTCCTCGGCGTGTTCGAGGTGAATATGATGGTATAGCCATTGAGGTCGTGCTCCTTGCCCTGCGAATCCGTGAATCTGCCACTCTCGAGCAGGTCGAGGAAGAAGCTCCAGACTGCGGAATCGCCCTTTTCGAACTCGTCGATGAGGATGACGCCCGATTTGCTTTGCTCCATCTTCATTGTGAGTTCGCCCTCTTCGCTACCCATGTAGCCACGTGGACTGCCGATGAGTGAATTGAGCGAATCCTTGCTGCTGTAGTTGCCGAAGTTGATCTTGGGCAACGGTTCCTCCGGCGCGAGTAGGCTGCTGAGAATCCTTGCGGTCTCGGTTTTGCCGACGCCGGAGGGCCCGATAAGGAAAAGCGAGAGAATCGGCTGCTCGCCGATGCTGTTAAACAGCCTGAATATTTCGACCTGTTTGCGAAAATCATCTTTGAAAGAATTCTGCCCGATGAGGTCGTGTACGAACTGATCGAGCAACTCTTTTGTCTCTGAGTCGTCTAGGTCTATCAGACGTTTCGGTTTCTCTTCACTTGGCATGGCTTGACCCTCGGTATCTCCCTCGATATCGCATTGTCGTACGGTGTCAAATATGGTGCGCATTTCGTAGGTGTACCTACTCGCTGCCGTTTCGTCCGCGATGAACACTGTGCTATTGGGCATTTGATAGATAAAGATTTCAAATGTTGCTGCCATGTCTCCTTTGTTGCTTGAGGGGTCTAGTAGGAACAAAAGTGATGAGACGTCGAGTGCAAAATCGCGCTCTCCAGCTTGCTGTGCAATTTGTGCTGTGCTGGTAAGCGATAGCACCGAGGTATAGCCGTAGCCTTCACTTTTAAGCCAGTCCTTGAGATGGGCGAACTGGTCCTTCCTGTATGTGATTAAGTTCGGCATTTCTTATTCACTCTTTTTATTTACCGCCTGGATGATGGCGATGACATCGATGTACGTTGCTTCGGTCCCCATTTCTTCTTTTACTGGATCGTCTGCTTGTTCTTTGGCTGAGCCGTCAATAAAGCCATCGTCTTCCGGTTCAACCGTCTTGCCTTTTGTTTGAAAGTAATCGTATGAGCTGCGAAGGTCCGATGGGTAAACTTTCCCCTTGCAGATCCCGATGATTCCGACTTTGCCGATGAGAAGGTCATCGACTGAGTAGCCGCTTTCGAAGAGATCCGCCCCATCGATTGGAATCTTCAGGATAATGTCGCCGTTTTTACCGTCCCCGATTTTCCCGATGAGCTTGAATGACGTGCCCGACTTGATGAAGGACTGGAATAGGTGTCCCACGTCGAGGCCGCCAGCCTCTGGGATTTGAATGCCGTCGAACGTTCCCGACATGACTGTTATAAGAGTACGCACTTCGTCCTCATCGAGCAGTGAGAGGTTCACGTTATCGATGTAGACAAGGTCGCCCTCTTTACGATTCTTTTCGTTAAAACTGTGGCAGTTTCTTTTGATGTCGGCGAGCATGCGGCTCATTGTGTTTATGTACTCGAACGTATCGATCATCTTCGTTCGCTTCTCATGTCCCAAGTCGCCGCCTCCTTCTACGGTAAATTTTGGAAAGAATGGAACCGTGTTTTCGCCTTTTGCACGGATTTCTGCATTGCCAGAGGTGGCCTTATCTTCTTCATTTGAGCCATCTTTCCAAAGCGTGTTGTCCAGCAACATGCGCATCTCATAAACCTTGGAATGGTTCATGTAATACACCGTGAAGAGGTCTGGAGTCTTGGTTTCATCTGACATGGCGATCCAATCTATTTGATTCGTACATTTGTTCTATCTATTGTAACCAAAGCCACTGTATCGTGAATGCGCACGTCGAGTTGAAGCTGAGATTCAGATGCGATGTATCAAATGAACTGTTTGGTAGGGGAGGCCGTTGACAAGATACGAGCTGCCCTAATTTAACACGTGGCACACCGAAGCAGTGACCTGCTAATCTTTGAGAACTTGTTCACTTTGGCGATGTGCCGGTGCCTGTTTCGGCGATTGACTTCTATTGTCAAAATATGGCTGTATCTCACCTAGCTGCTTTGGAGGTTGCTTATGGGTCTGTTGTCCATATAACCGATTTTGGGACAAACTTTATTTAGCCTGTGTTTGTGAAATGAGATTGGTTGGAATGTGCGGGAGTAAGAGGAAGCCTTCGGTATTTGATTTAATAAAGGCGTTTGTTGTTCGTGTCGTGGTGCTGTCTGTGTTTCTACTGATAGTCATCCAGATCGCGTTTTCAATAGATGTGCCAGTTCCATGGCTGCATCCCGTATGGGACGCTAACGGCCTGCTCGGATATTTTGGTGCGTTAGTGGGCTCAATTTCGGCGGTCGCGGTGCTGTATTTCTCGCTGCGAGCTGGTAGGGAAGACCGGAATCATTCTGACGTGATGGATGTTCTCCCTTGTATTGCCCTAACCCGATTGTCGGAAAAGCAACCACATATGTCGAAGAACGGTTTCGCTCACGGTGTGTTTACCAAGGCAGATCCCAGGGACGATGAATACGAATCGGGTGCTTTGGACTGTGTTGATCGTCTGCTGATTGATGGCGGAGGCCCGGCCATTCCTTGCGATGAGAGTCTTGTGGACGAACGTGCCGCTAATCGTTATGCAATATCCAGTATGGGAGCTGGGCCTGCAGTAAATGTAAGGGTTGGGATTGCCAATAGAAATGAGTGGGCCCATTTTGGAACTCCGCGGATCGCTTGGTGCCAGACTCGACAGCTTCCAGTGGGAGGGGAAAGCGAGCTGGTTGTCTATTTTGGGGGCGAGGCAAAGCCGGTGATGGAGGCCGGCTATCGCATCCTCGTCACGTACTCGGACATACTTGGCAACCGCTACCTGCAGTATTTTCCAATGACTTTTGATGGGCAGGACGATGTTCTCAAATGTACGGTGAAAAATTCTATTAATCGGATTGGCGTTCCTTAGTTTCAGAGTATTCGGGTTATTGCGCTAAGGGGCATTTGACGTAACGGTCATATCTATGGGATTCCTCATGCTAAACGCATTAACATAGAATCTCGGGTCATACATCGAGAACGGAGATCTGATGACCGACGCTAATAGAAAGCCGTGGCTTACGGCGTCTGAGCAGATTGATCACCTCAAATCGAGAGGCGTCCATTTCTCGTTGATGGGCGAAGACGAAACCCGATGGAACGCCGTGCAATTCGCTCAAGGATGAGACTCTCAGGTGCAAGAACAGCCCCTACACCGGTGGGTTGATTGCCAGGTATGCTGATCTCGGCTTCCCCGCGTGGGCATTTATCGAAGTCGTCTCCTTCGGCTCTTTTCTCTATTTTTATAAGTTCTGCGCCAGGCGGTTCAATAATCGCGAGATGCTTAATGAGTTTTATATATTTCAGGCGGTCAAGTCGTTAAGAAATGCATGTGCGCACAACAACTGTATCTTAAATAATCTGAGTGCCGGAAAGCCCATTTATGAGCCAAGGCACGACGTAATGCAAGAGCTTTCAACTATTTCCAGCATTGGTTCCGGCCAACGCAGGGCAAAGATGTCCAATGATCGCATGCAGCAAATCGTTACGACACTGTATGCGCACAGGAAGCTGGCTTCAAGGGGCGTTTCCGAACATCGGGCAGAAAGCTTGGCGCTTTTTGTTGAGAGAATGAACAAGCATGTAGATTACTATTGCGGCAATCTTCAAGTGTCAACGGGATTTGAATTTCTTGCAAAGGTAATCAATGCGTGGTTTCTCGCGGTCATTGATTAACGGCGAATTTGTGGCGGCGAATTTGTGGCGGTTCGAGAGTAATGCTTGAGATATCATAGTTGCACAATGAAAAACAGAAGCCTGCTTGTTAAGGCCAAAGTTTTGTAAGGGGGTTCCTTCCCAAGGGAGGGCATCCCCTATTTTTATGGCGCCGTGATTGGCAGCCTTCACTCATGGGAAGCTTGTAGACAAACAATTGCCTTTGACTAAAATAAAGCTAATTGCGGTGGAAGCCTTCGGGCGACACCTGAAGAGGGTTGATGCGTCGGCCCTCTTTTTGTTTGGATGTAAGATTCGGCCTGTCAAAACTTACATCTCAATTGGGAAAAGGCGAAATTGCGGGTGTTTTTCTGCTCGCATGCAACTTTGCTGACATTCACTTCCCTGGTCCTAATTTGCAATGGATTCTTGGCCGAGGATTGACCGGGACTGTGTATTTCCCTAGAGTGTGAATTGTGATGAGGCCTTGCGACGGTACGTCCGGCTTGGTCCGTGGGAACCGCCGAAAGGCGGTTTTTGCGTTTAAGGGGCTATTTTCCGAAGGGCCTTTATCGCGTTTCTCGCTTTCGGGTGCTCGGTTTTAGCGCGTTATTCGGAAGTGCGGGGAAAAATCGAAAATCTCTGAGCACAACCCGATTTTTGCCAACAAAACCGCAGGTCGCGGAAGTCTAAAACTGGGGTCTGGTCGAACGATCTCGGTTTTACCCCGCACTTCCGAAAGCGCCCGCCGGAAGTATGCGGCAAATTCTGGACCCTCCGAGCACAGCGCCCTTTTCGTGTTAGGAAACCGCAGGTAGATGTGTTGATGGCATTTCGCGTGGTCAGCATGCCGGTATTTTGCCGCATACTTCCGTTTTGAGTACAAGTTTGGTTGGACTGTTTATCGGCTTGAGCTGCGGAATCTGACTTAATCCTTGTTATTTGTATCAAAATAGCTACACTTAACCTATAAGTTAAGTATAGCTAGAAATGGGAGGTGGCCTTTGGTTGAAGGGTATGAACTTGTCGAATATAGAGACCCCAAGGGCCGACCGTTTTGGGAGCTGACGACTTCTCCCGACAACTCTCAATTTCAGAAGATGATGTCAGACCCAAAACGTAAAATTGCCGCTCGTAAAATGATCGTCCAGATTTCAAAAATCTATGATTATGGGTTAAGGGTTGCGAGCGGGACCTCAAAGCTTCGATGTATCGATTCTAAGATTGGCCTCTATGAACTTAAGGGGTTTGACGGGGTAAATCGAGAGATGATCTATGCCATATGTCAGGGCGTAGACAAAATTGTTCTATTGTTTTGGTTTAAAGGACATCAGGGATCAGGAAATATTAGTAAAGAAATCGAGCGGGCCAAGCGATTAGCCGTAACGGCGCGTCAGCTTCTGGAATCTGAGCGTTGACTTTTATACTTGGCTTTCGAAACGGAGAACACAATGAATAAAGTAGATTTATCTGATTTTTATGCCGAGACAGAAACCAGCGAAACACGCGCTTATGAACATGCGCTAGATATTGAGTTTATTGTTCATCGCGAGATGAAGCATTTGGGTTTAAGCAAAAGCGATTTGGCAAAGCGTATGGGCGTGAGCCTTCAGTCGCTTTCGAAGCTGTTGAATTCTCAGCCCAATATGACGCTGAAGACGATTGCCAGGTTCGAGCTCGCTTTAGGTATTAGGATCGTTCCTAGGGTTACCGTTAGCTATTCTAAAGAGCTACCGTTTCTTTCATCCAGCGAATCCCTGCGCAAGCAATGGTCTTTTAGCAATGAGCTTCCGTCCTCGCAAGCGGTGCTCGAGATGATTCCTGGAGGTTTGGCTGCATGAGTAGAGATTTTATTGCTCCAATTCAGGTTGCGAATTTGTATGTTGTCGACTCCGATTTCCACATCGAGGATTCGCCTTCGCAAAACATGGAGCTGAAGGTTGACGTTGGCTACCAAGATGTTCAGCTGCGAAAAGAAGATAGCTATGGGTACGCGGATTTAAAGATGTGCGTGCGCGGCAGCCTTGTCGACAGGGACGACAACGCTAAAGAAAAGATGCATGCCGGGGTCACGGTGTCAATTTCGGTGTCGGCGCAAATGCCCGAGAACTGCTCTGACGACGATGCGCGCCAATACCTTCTTTCAAATGCCATTTCGATGGCATATGCCCATGCGAAGAGCTATTTGATGGTTGTTACTGGGCTTTCGCCCATGGGGGCGCTTACATTGCCTGCTATTCTCCCTGCAGAGCTGTCAGCAGATTGCGATGTGCCTTTTCAGAGCGAATAGCAGCCTCTCAATGAGCCTGGGTCGGACGAGTTGCCGCCCCACATCCTCTGAAGATGTTCTTAAAACAGCCTTAAAGTTGCCCTTCGCCTACATTGACAGCGTAAAATACGCGTGTTTGACTATGGCAAAAGCGGAATTTAGGGGAGGGGTGCGCCGTGGAGGTGCTGGTTGTTGGCAATACCGCGTATGTCGACGACGACTTTTGCACTAAGGCGTTCCCCGGGGACCATGTTCAGGTTGTCGCCGCCGAGGACGCGCGTCACGACGAGTCGTCGCCTCATGCTTCGTGGAAAGAGCTGCTGCAACACCTGGACCAGGCCTACGAGTTCGATCGCGTGGTCTACCTGTCCAACTACCTCACTCCGCATACCGATACCGTGGGCGATATCGAGCTGCTGCGCTCGGTGTTCCGTGCGTGCATGGGGCGCCGGGTTCAGCTGCTGTATGTAGCGGGGCCTGCGGCCGCCGAGGACGCCGTCGATGCCACGGGGCGAACGGGCAAAGGCATTATCGCTCGCGCGGCCAACGACCTGTGCCGCCACTACGCCGAGCGCGAGGGCATTCAGGCCAAGATCCTGCGTGCGCCGTTCCTGTATACTGCCTCCGCCGCGTTGGAAGATCCGTTTTTGGCGCCGCTGTTCGACGCGTGCTCAACCGGGTCGGTCGCGCTGCAGGGCGCGGAGGACGCGGCATTCCCCCTGCTATGTGCCGAGGAACTCGCGGTGCTGGTGCGCCGTATCTTCGACAGCTGGGACGCAAACTTTGAGACGCTCGACGTTGCCGATAGCTTTAATCATACGGCGGGCGACGTCGGTGAGGCCCTCAAGACCTTGTTCCTGGGGCTCTCGGTTGCCTATGGCGAGTCGGCCGGTTATGCCCTGCCCGCTAACGATACTGTTCGTGTGCGCTACGGCTGGTTCCAGCGCTATGACCTGCTGCGTGATCTCTCGACCATCCAGGCTCGCTGGGTCAACACGCGTGCTAAAAAGGTCAATCCCTTGCGCGCCGCCATCGACCGCATCCAGATGCGCACGCTGCCCATTAAATGCCTGGAGACGGGCGTTGCCTGGGTACTCTTTGAGGTGCTGGAGCATCTGTTTTCCCAGTCGGCTCAGCTCAACGTGCTCGACTATCGCCTGCTCTATGTGGTGCTGATCGGCACGCTGTATGGCCTGGACTTTGGCTTGGTTGCGGCGCTGCTGGCATCGGTAGGCTTGGCAGCGAGCTACTTTACTCAGTACGGCTACACCTTCCAGGGCCTGTTCTACGAACCGTCCAACTGGCTGCCGTTTATCGCGTACTTTGTGGTGGGCGCCGTGTGCGGTTATGTGCAGCTGCGCAACAGCGAATCCATTAAGGTGGAACGCGACCAATACGAGCTCGTGCGCAACCGCAATGCGTTTCTGACGCAGCTCTACCACGACGCGATCGAGGACAAGCGCGCGTACAAGCGCCAGATTGTGGGCCGCCACGACAGCTTTGGCAAGATCTTTGCCGTGACGCAGGAGTTCGATGTGCTCAACCCGCGCGACATCTACCGCAAGTGCTGCGAGCTGATGGGCGAGATCCTGGAGAACGATTCGGTGACGATTTACCACGTTTCGGGCGGGGCATTCGCGCGCCTGGTGGCGGCGAGCCCGACGATTGCCGACGATGTCACGCGCTCGCTTTCGCTCGAAGAGCTTGCACCCCTTTTGGGCGGCGGGGGCCGTTCGAACCTGTGGGTGAACCGCGAGCTGACGCCGGGGCTTCCCATGTTTGGATACACCATCGAGCGCGACGGGGCACCCGCTGTGCTGATCTATGTGCGCCGGGTGGACGAGCGCCAGATGACGCTCTATTACCAAAACCTGTTCCGCATCCTGTGCGGCTTGGTGGAAAGCGCGCTGGGCCGCGCCTTCGATTACGAGGCTGTGGCTCAGGACAAGCGCTGTGTTGCTGGCACTTGTGTGCTCAACCAGGACGCCTTTGGGCGCGAGCTCGCCGCCGAGCAGGCGCTGGCGGATAACAAGATGGGGAGCTTTTTGCTCCTGCGCGTGGTGCCGGGCATGGAGCCCATCGGCGAGCTGGTCGGCGCGATTGGGTCGGCGATCCGCGAGAGCGACGCCGCGGGTCTGGTCGACGGCGATACGCTCTACCTGCTCATGCGTCAGGCAAAGGCCTGCGACCTACCCATTATCCGTAAGCGCATGGACGCGCAGCATATTGTTGTGGAGCCCGTCGATGGCGAGGACATCGTGGCGCTGCTGCAGCGCATTGCGGGTGCCGGTGACGGTGAGGGGGATGTCGCTTGATCTCGCTCGTTGTCGCTGCCGTTTTGCTGCTGATCCATGCGCTGGTGTGCCTGGTGCTGTGGACGCTTATGAAGCTGGGCCTGCTGCCCGTGCGCGGGCACATGCTTGCCGTGATGGTGCTGGTTCCGCTGTGGGGCCCGCTGCTGGTGGCACTGCTATCGGTCCGCAGCGCGGTATTTGGTGCGGGGCTCAAAGAGTCCACGCTGGAGTCGTTGCGCATTAACGACGACCTGCATCGCGGCATGCTCGTGCCGAACGGGGAAGGCGATGCCGGCGTGGTGCCGCTCGAGGAAGCGCTCATCGTCAACGATCCCTCCGACCGACGCCGTTTAATGCTCTCCATGCTCACCGAGGATCCCGACGCGTACTTGGCGCAGCTGCAGGCCGCAAAGCTCAACGACGATGTTGAGGTGGCGCACTATGCCGCGACGGCCGTGGCGCAGATCTCCAAGGAGTCCGACCTTAAGCTGCAGCAGCTGGAGCGCGCCTTTAAGACCGATCCCAGCACGCAAAATCTCAATGCGTACTGTGACTTTTTGGGCGAATACCTGGACTCGGGTTTGGCCGAGGGCCGCGTGGCGCAAATTCAGCGCCAGCAATATGCGCGCCTGCTCGCGCGTCGCTGCGAGCGCGAGGACGGTTTTGAGCTGCGCGTTCGATATGCCACCGCGCTGGCCGACGCCGGCCAGATCGATGAGGCGCAGGCCGTAACCGACCAGCTGGTGGTCGACGCGCCACAGGAGCAGGATGTTTGGATGCTCTGCCTGCGGCTGGCCGTCATGCGCCGCGATGGACAGGCGGTGCGCAGCGTTGTCGAGGCCATCGACAAACAACATGTGTATTTGAGTGCCGCCAACCGCGAGGAGCTGGCGTTTTGGCGTAACGGGGAGGAGGCCCGATGAGCGTGGTGCAACATATCCGCGACCGTGCGGGCCATTTTCGCTGGATGGGCCTGCTCGTGGTATGGGCGGTCTTTATTGCCATGGCCGCCGTGCTGCTGATTGAGCGTGCCGGCGTGCAGTACAGCGCCGGGCAACACAAGCTGGGCATGCTCGCCGTCAACGATGCGGTGCCGGCGTCTTCGGCGCTGTTTGGCCAAAAGCCAACATGTCTGGTTATCACCGATACCGATCAAGCGGGCATCGAGGATGTTAAGGAGCAGTTCGACCAGATCCTGCTCGATATGAAGATCGCTCACCGCGACGTGGACCTTGCCCTAGATGGCGCGGATGCCATTCCCTCGCTGACGTCTTACGACCGCGTGATCTTAGTTATGCCGTCGCTCGACGGGCTGGGCACGCACCTGAGTGACATCATGAGTTGGGTGAGCGCTGGCGGTTCGCTGATGTTTGCCATGCCGCCGGATAACTCTAGCTATTTGCAGGTGATTGCTCCCAAGTTGGGTATTGAATCGGCCGGCTATGACTATGTGACGGCCGAGAGCATTGTGCCTGGCGAGGACTTTATGATCGGCGGCGGTCAGCGCTGCGAGCTCTCGGATCCCTTCGATTCGTCGCTTTCGGTCTCGTTGCGCGAGTCGGCGCACGTTTGGGCCAAGACCGGCGATGCGGGCACACCGCTCGTGTGGTCCAACGAATGTGGCAGCGGCCGCACCGTGGTATGCAACATTGGCATTTACGATAAGGTCATGCGCGGCTTCTATGCCGCGGCGATCAGCCTGCTCGGCGAAGCCACGGCCTACCCGGTCATCAACAGTGCCGTGTTCTATCTGGACGATTTTCCCAGCCCCGTGCCCTCGGGCGATGGCGCGTTCATCAAGCGCGACTACGGGCTTTCCATTGCCGACTTTTATGCCAAGGTGTGGTGGCCCGATCTACAAAAGCTCGCGCAGCAATACGACATTCGCTATACCGGCGTGATGATCGAGAACTACGAGGACGCGGTCAACCAGACTAAGCCCGCGCGCCAGGCTGATACCACGCAATTCCGCTACTTTGGCGGTATGCTGCTGCAGATGGGCGGTGAGCTGGGCTTTCACGGCTACAATCATCAGCCGCTTGCGCTCTGGGATACCGACTACGGCACGCTGTACGACTATAAGACGTGGAAGAACAAGGAGACGCTCGTCGCAGCGCTCGACGAGCTCATCGCCTTCCAAGACGAGGTGCTGCCCAACGCGCACGGCTCGGTCTACGTGCCGCCGTCGAATATCCTTTCGGCCCGTGCGCGCAAGATTATCGGCACCGATGTTCCGCGCATCAAGACCATCGCCAGTACGTATTTTGTGGACGGCACGGATCTGCCCTACGTGCAGGAGTTTGGCGTGGCGAGCGACGGCATTGTGGAACAGCCGCGCATTGTCTCGGGCGGCATGGTCGACAATGCCTACATGCGCCTTGCCGCCGTGTCCGAGCTCAACATGCACTATGTAAGCACGCACTTTATGCACCCGGACGACCTGCTGGACCCCGATCGCGGCGCGGAGGAGGGCTGGGAGGTCTACAAGGGCGGCCTGACCGACTACCTGGAGTGGCTTACCAAGTCCGCGCCCGACCTGCGCCGCCAGACTGGCTCAGAGTGCTCGGGCGCCATCCAGCGCTTTTCGTCCGTGACGGTGAGCGTGGATACAAGTGCAGATACCTGGACGCTCAACCTGGGCAACTTCCATGACGAGGCGTGGCTCATGTTCCGCGCCAACGACGGCGAGCCGGGTACGGTCACGGGTGGCGAGATAACGCATCTGACGGGCGACTTGTACCTGGTCAAAGCCACGGACAAGACGGTGACCATTGCGCGTAAAGAGGGTGGTGACCGATGAGAATCTGCTTGGTGCTCGAGGGCTGCTACCCCTACGTGCACGGTGGCGTGTCCACTTGGATGCACGGCTACATTACAGCCATGCCCGAGCACGAGTTTGTGCTGTGGGTGATTGGCGCGCACGCCGAGGACCGCGGCAAGTTTGTCTACGAGCTGCCCAGCAACGTCGTCGAGGTACACGAGGTATTCCTGGGCGACGCCCTGCGCCTCTCGGGCGAGCAGGAAGAGGTCGAGTTTAACGACCGCGAGCGTGAGGCGTTGCGCCGCCTGGTGTCGCTCTCTGACCCGGACTGGGACGTGCTGTTCGACATCTTCCAGCGCCGTCGCGTGCATCCGCTCTCGTTTTTGCAGAGTCGCACGTTTATGGACATCTTCCGCGACGTATGCCTTGCCGAATATCCGTACACGCCTTTTGCCGATGCGTTCCACACCATGCGCTCCATGCTGCTGCCCGTGCTGTACCTGCTGGGGAGCGAGGTGCCTGTGGCCGACGTGTACCATGCCATCTCGACCGGCTATGGCGGCCTACTTGCGAGCCTGGGCTCCAGCATGAATAATGCGCCGGCTCTGCTGACCGAGCACGGCATCTACACCCGCGAGCGCGAGGAGGAGATCATTCGCGCCGACTGGGTGGTGCCGTCGTTTAAGGACCGCTGGATTCGCTTTTTCTACCTGCTTTCGGAGGAGATCTACCGCCGCGCCTTCCGGGTGACGAGCCTGTTCCACAACGCCCGCAAGACGCAGATCGATATGGGCTGCGATGCGGACAAATGCCTGGTCATTCCCAACGGTATCCAGCTCGATCGCTTTAAGGACATTCCCTTAAAGCCCGATGACGGCTGGGTGGACATTGGCGCGGTGGTGCGCCTGGCGCCCATCAAGGACGTCAAGACCATGATCTATGCCTTCTTTGAGCTACACGAGCGCCTGCCTCAGGTGCGCCTGCACATTATGGGCGGCGTGGACGACGAGGAATACGGTGCCGAGTGCCATGCACTCGTCGAGACCCTGGGCGTGCGCGACCTGATCTTCACGGGCCGCGTCAACGTGATCGAGTACATGGAAAAGCTCGACTTTACGATTTTGACGAGTATCTCCGAGGGCCAACCGCTCAGTGTGCTGGAATCGCTGGGTGCGCGTCGTCCCTGCGTGACGACCGAGGTCGGCTGCTGCCGCGAGCTGCTCGAAGGCGCCCCCGGTGACGACTTTGGCGTTGCCGGTTTTGTGACCCCGCCTATGTATCGTAAGGGCTTGGCCGATGCCATGGAGCGCATGTGCGCAAGCCGCGCCCGTCGCATCGAGATGGGGGAGCGCGGCCAGCGTCGTGTGGCAACGTACTTTTTGCACGAGCAGATGCTCGCGAACTATCGCGCGCTGTACGACGAGACTGCGCGTGCGTTCGACCTGCCCCAGAAGGAGGTGTAGCCGATGGCCGGAATTGGTTTTGAACTCAAGCGCCTGTTTAAGCGCAAGGGCCTGTTTGCCACCATGCGAGCCTATGGCTACGCCGGCATTGTGTGTACGGGCCCCATGCTGCTGGGCGTGCTGCTGCAGGTGGGCATTCTGGTGCTGTGCGGCTTGTGGGGCGTCGGTCGCGCCAACCAGGATCTACTCGTGTGCATGGTGACCTACACGCTGCTGGCCTCGCTCACGCTCACGAGTTTTTTCTCCATGCCCGTCACGCGCTTTTTGGCCGATATGCTCTTTGCCGAGCGCGAGGACGAGGTCCTGCCCTCGTTTTGGGGCTCCAACGCCATCATGCTGGTTGCGGGCACCGTGCTCTACGGCGTCTTTTTGCTGTTCTCGGGCGCCACGCTGCTGCAGGGCCTGCTGTGCCTGTGGCTGTTCAACATTATGATCGTCAACTGGAACGGCATGAGCTACCTTACGGCCATTAAGGACTACCGTGGCATCCTGTGCAGTTTTGCCGCCGCCATTGGCGTGGCGTGCCTGTGCGCCCTGGCCGCGCTGGCGCTGGGACTGCCGCCGGTCGAGGGTCTACTGGCATCGATCGCCCTGGGTTACGGCGTGATGCTCGCCTGGGACGTGGTGCTGCTGTACCGGTATTTTCCGCAGAGCGATCGCAGCCCCTGGCTCTTTTTGCGCTGGCTCGACGAGTTTATGCCGCTGGCGCTCACGGGTCTGTTTACCAACTTGGGGCTCTTTGCGCACCTGGTGATTATTTGGGCCGGGCCCATCGGCGTGCAGGTCAAGGGCCTGTTTTATGGTGCGCCCTACCATGACGTTCCGGCGCTCATCGCGTTTTTGACGATACTCGTCACGACCGTCAACTTTGTGGTGTCGGTCGAGGTCAACTTCTACCCGCGCTACCGCGACTACTACAGCCTGTTTAACGATGGCGGTGTGGTGGGCGACATTGTGGTGGCCGAGGAGGAGATGCTCTCCACGCTCAACAGCGAGCTACGCTTTTGCGCGCTTAAGCAGCTGTTTGTGACGGCGGCGGTCATCTCGCTCGAGACCACGGTGCTCTCGGCCCTGCCGCTGGGCTTCAACAACCTGATGCATGGGTACTTTCGCACGCTGTGCGTGGGATATGGCTTGTATGCCGTGGGCAATACGGTGATGCTCATCTTGCTGTACTTTACCGACTACAAGGGGGCCGTGCTGGCCTCGGGCCTGTTTGCGGGCGTGGCGGGGCTGGCGACGGCCGTGTTACTGTTTTTGCCGCAGCAGTTCTACGGCTTTGGTTTTTTGCTGGGCGCGGCGGTGTTTTTTGTTGTGGCGCTGATGCGGCTCGACACCTATACCGCCAACTTGCCGTATCGTATCCTGAGCCAGCAGCCCATCGTGGCGACCGACAAGACGGGTCGTTTTACGCAGCTGGGCCGCTTGCTCGACCGTGCCGAGCAGCGCTATGAGGAGCGTCGCCAAACCGGCGAGCCGCATGGCGCGTTTGAACGCACGGTGGTTCGCATATACCAAGACCATTGGGGAGGTCCTGATGACCGATAGGATGATATCGCGTCGCCGCCTGATCGAGGCGGCAGCCGGCACGCTGCTGCTTTCGGGCTGCTCGGCGCAGGAGGACTCCTCGACCAAAAAGGTCAAAAAGCAGGGCAAGATCAAAAAGGCCGAGGTTTCGGACGGGGCCAAACACTTGCGCGACAAGGACGAGTTGTACGAGGTCTACGACGACTCGGGCATGGTGGCCATGTATCTGACGGTCTCGCGCGGCAACAGCTCCGAGAATACAGACCATAGTTGGGCCGAGATCAATACGTACTCGGTCTATGACTATGCCGATATGGGCGTGACACGCTATCAGGTCATGGGCTTGCTGCAGGCAGGCGACGAAGACGGCCCGGTTGCCGGCGAGGTGGGCTACGACGAGGAAGCTCCTAATTCCACCGTGCAGGTGCGCGGCCAGACGTCGAGCACCAACACGCAAAAGAATTACAAAGTGGAGCTCAAAAAGGGCAAGGGTACCTGGCGTCAGCAGCGCGCTATTGCTCTCAACAAGCATATGGGCGAGGGCATGCGTTTTCGCAACAAGATGGCCTACGACCTTATCCGCGGCATTCCCCAGATGATGGGTCTGCGTACGCAGTTTGTGCATCTGTGGGTGTGCGACCAGACCGAAAAATCCAACGATACCTTTGAGGACTACGGTCTGTTTACGCAGGTAGAGCAGCTCAACAAGACGGCGCTTAAGGCGCACGGGCTCGATAAGAGCGGGCACCTGTACAAGGTGAACAGCTTCGATTTCCATCGCTACGAGGACACCATCAAGCTTGCCGATGACCCCGACTACAATCAGGCGGCGTTCGAGGGCATGCTCGAGATCAAGGGCGATTCGGACCACACCAAGCTCATCGAGATGCTCGATGCGCTCAACGACGAGTCTCAAAAGATCGACGACGTACTCGCGACCTACTTTGATACCGAGAACCTGGTCTACTGGCTGGCGTTTCAGCTCCTAACGGGCAACTGCGACACGCAGAACCGTAACTGCTATCTGTACAGCCCGCTCAATTCCAATACCTGGTACTTCCTCGATTGGGACAATGACGGCATGCTGCGTAAGCTGGAGTTGAGCCTGACGGGGTTCTCGGACTATGCGAGCTGGGAACGTGGCGTAAGCAACTACTGGGGCAATGTGCTGTTCAATCGCGCGCTGCGCAGTAAGTCGTTCCGCAGTGAGCTCGACGCTGCCGTCAAGGACCTGCGCTCGTATATGACCGAGGAGCGCCTGGCCAAGATGATCAAGCATTATCGCGAGGTCACCGAGTCGCTCGTGTTTGCCGCGCCCGATATCGATAACCTGCCCGTTACCAAGGACCAATACGAGCAGATTGCCGCGGCGATTCCGGCCGAGATCGAGGAGAACTACAAGAGCTTCCGCGAGAGCTATAAGAAGCCCATGCCGTTCTACATTGGCATGCCGCAGATTGATAACGGTAAGCTGCGCATAAACTGGGATGCGTCCTACGATTTTAAGGCGCGCGATATTCGCTATACCGTGGAGCTGGCGCGTGATTACGCCATCAAGGACGTGGTCTTTAAGGCCGAGGATGTGCTGCTGCCCGAGGTAACGTGCGATGCGCCCGATACCGGCCAGTACTTTGTGCGTGTGCGTGCCACCAACTCCGACGGTTATACGCAAGACGCGTTCGATTATTACGTGACCGACGACGGCAAGCAGTACGGCATGCTGTGCTTCTATGTCCAGGACGGCGGCAAGGTCGTGGGGGATACGTATGAGGAGGGCTAGCGCGCTGCTTGAGCGCTTGGCGGCTCCTCCCGTGCGCACCACGCGGGAGCGCTACCGCCATGAGCTCAAGTTTCTCATCAATGAGGGCGAGCACGCCGCGCTGGCCTGCCGCATGGCGCCGGTGTTTAAACTGGACAAGCATGCGCAGGCGGGCGGCTACACCATTCGCAGCCTGTACTTCGATGACTACTGTAACTCGGCCTACGAGGAAAAAGACGCCGGCATCCTCATGCGCAAGAAGTATCGCGTGCGCATCTACAACGGCGGCGATAAGGTGATTAAGCTCGAGCGTAAAAAGAAGTACGGAAGCTGGATCTACAAGGAGGACGCACCGCTCACGCGCGGCGAGTTTGAGCAGATCCTGGCTGGCGACTACGACTTTTTGCTGCACAGTCCGCACCAGCTCTGCCGCGAGTTCTACATCGAGTGCATCTGCAACATGATGCGTCCGCGGACCATCGTGGACTACGAGCGCGAGCCATGGGTGATGGACGAGGGCACCGTGCGCATCACGTTTGACATGAATGTGCGCGCCGCGGTGGGAAGCTTCGATATCTTTGACGCGACCCTGCCCGCGCTGCCCGTGCTGGAACCGGGCAAGCTGGTGATGGAGGTCAAGTTTACGGAGTTTTGCCCGCAGCTTGTGCGCGATATGGTGCCGCCGGGTGCGGCGGAGCTCACGGCGGTCTCCAAGTACTGCCTATGCTACGAAAAGACCGCCTACCTGCGCGGCTTTAACTACTGGGAATCGGATTTTGAGAACCGAGGGGATATCTAGACCATGAGCACCAGAGACTTCTTTAAGAACTCCGTTTTGGAGGCGTTTGGCCAGGTCGATCCTGCCAAGATCGGTCTTTCG
The DNA here is from genome assembly GCA_934655965.1 of uncultured Collinsella sp. Lineage (GTDB taxonomy): Bacteria > Actinomycetota > Coriobacteriia > Coriobacteriales > Coriobacteriaceae > Collinsella. The sequence continues at coordinate 8,676 of CAKUHK010000006.1, read as the reverse complement.
CTGCTCGTGGCACTCGCCATGGGCATCCTGATCTATTACGTGTACAAGCGTTTCTTTACCGGCGTGGTGTACTCGCGCAGCTTTGCCGTGACGCTCGTGGGCATGTGCGTGCTTACGTGCATGGTTACGCTTGCGATCTCGACTAACGTGGTCATCTCGCTCGGTATGGTCGGTGCCCTGTCCATCGTGCGTTACCGTACGGCGGTGAAGGACCCGCTCGACCTGCTGTATCTGTTTTGGGCCATTACCACGGGCATTACGGCGGGCGCCGGCATGTACGCGCTCGTGGGGCTGACGGCGGTGGTCATCGTGGTGATGATCGCCGGCTTTGCGAGCCACCAGGACAAGGCGCGCGTGTACATGATGGTCATCCACTACACGGGCCAGACCACCGGCGACGATATCGTGCGCGCCTTCGGTCGCACCAAGTTCACGGTCAAGTCTAAGACCATGCGTGGCGACAAGGTGGAGATGGCCGTTGAGGTGTTCTCGGACGGCGTGGACATGCCCTACGCAGACGCTATCCGCGCGCTCGACGGCGTGGAGGATTTGACACTGATTCAATATAACGGCGAGTATCACGGGTAGAACCCTAGCGAGCAGATCGCCCGGCAGATGCCCGCGCAGCGTCGAGCAGTCCGTCGTTCGTCAGAACGCCGGAACGAACAGGTATCATGGTGAAAGCGATTTCAATGACAGGGGTATTCGTGGCAAAGATGAAAGATGTGGCCGAGCTGGCGGGCGTTTCGAATGCCGCGGTCTCGCGCTATCTCAACGGTGGATACATTTCGGCCGATAAGGCCGAGCGCATTAAACAGGCGATTGAGCAGACCGGTTACGTGCGGTCCAACCAGGCCCGCGCCCTGCGCACGGGCTCCACCAAACTCATCGGCGTCATCGTGCCGAAGATCAATTCGGAATCCATTAGTCGCCTTACGGCTGGTATTGGCGGGCGCCTTCAGGCCGAGGGTTATCAGATGCTATTGGCCGATACGGGCAACGACCCCGCGCGTGAGGTTTCCTTTTTGGAGCTATTCCAGTCGTATCCTGTTGACGGCATCGTTCTTGCTGGTACGGTGATTACACCTGAACATGTTGAGTTTTTTAAGTCCGCTCACGTTCCCATCGTGGTGGCTGGACAACTTGTTGAAGGGCAAAATTGCGTCTACTACGATGAATTTGAGGCGGCGCGCGATCTAGCTCACCTCGTTGCAGCCCAATACGACGGTCCCATTGCCTATATCGGTGCCACCCGCAGGGATGTGTCGGCTGGTGCGTTGCGTGAGGACGGTTTTCGCGCGGGGCTCGACGATGCCGGTCGTCCGCTCGATGATTCTCTCTATCGCGAAAGCCCCTTCACTGTTGAGGGTGGTTACGCTTGCGCGCAAGACCTGCTTAAAGGAAATATGGTGCCCGAGTTCATCTCCTGCGCGACCGATACGATGGCCGCGGGTGCGATTCGTGCAATGAAAGAGTTCGGCTTCATAGATCCTGCTCGCCATGTTTCGGGTTTTGGTGACAACCAGTTTTTGCGCGCGGTGACCGGTGGCATTGCTACAGTCCATTTTGGTGCCATGACGATGGGGAAGACCGCTGCAGACATGGTGCTTGACCTTATGGAGGCCGGTGCCAATAAGGCCGACAACCCTCGTCAGGTGCAGTTGGGCCACGTTATCAAGGAGTAAATCGAATAAATTTGCCGTTCGCGGCTGAAATGCTACCGTTCGCGGTTGTCCCAAACTGAAAACGATTGCAGTTACACTGAAAACGATTACAGTAGTAACCGTCACATGGGGAAACCCGGGTAAAGCCATCGGATCGACTCATTTAGTTGCGTATGATGTAGCGCATCTACGGGATGGATCAAAGACGATGGTTCCCCAGTGACGCTGTCATTATGTTCGGTTGTAAGGGGAGAGGTGTTCGCTCATGGCAGCTTCGGTTGATGCCGAGAAGATCATCGAATTTGTGGGCGGTCAGTCCAACATCAAGCACGTTACGCATTGCGCAACGCGTCTGCGTTTCAATTTGGTCGATAACAGCAAGGCCGATAAGGAGGCGCTCGAGAGCCTTCCGATTCTGGGCGTTGCAGATATGGGCACGCAGTATCAGGTTATTGTCGGCCCCACGGTCGATAGCGTGTACTCCGAGGTTATCAACGAGCTGGGCGCATCGTTTGGCAAGGGTTCCGTCGATGCCGCCGAGGACGACGCTCCCAAGCGCGAGCCCGGTTTCGTCAACGCCGTCAAGTTCTACGGCAATAAGGTTTTCGATGTGATTTCGGGCAGCTTTACACCGATCATTCCGGCGTTCTGCGGCGCAGCCATCATCAAGGCCATTCTGCAGATCTGCACCATGACGGGTTGCCTTGCCGCCGATTCCAGCACCTATGCTGTGCTTGCGGCTGCTTCCAACTCTATTTTCTACTTCCTGCCCATTGTGCTTTCGGTCTCGATGGCTCGTAAGCTCGGCGCCAATCCCTATCTGGCCGCCGCGGTTGGCGCATCGCTGCTGGAGCCCAACTTTACGGCCCTTGGCAGCGGCGGCGACGTGAGCAGCTTCCTGGGTATCCCGATGGTGCTCATGGGCTATGCGTCCACGGTGTTCCCCGCGATGCTTTCCACGACCCTGCTGTATGTTGTCGAGCGTTTCCTTAAGCGCGTCGTCTACAAGGACCTGCAGGTCGTTATCGTTCCCACCCTGTGCCTGCTTGTTGTTGTCCCGGTGACCATGCTGCTGGTCGGTCCTTTTGGTTATTACGTCGGCGCCGGCCTCTCCAACCTGGTGATGTGGCTCATGGGCACCATGCCGATTCCCGCTGGTTTTATTCTGGGCGCTATCTGGATGTTCGTCGTTCTGTTTGGCCTGCACTGGGCCATCATCCCGGTTCTTATCGCCAACATCGCCTCGCTGGGCTCCGATCCGGTTATGGCCGTGCTGGACACCACGATCTTTGCTGCCGCTGGTGCCGCCGCGGGCGTGTTCATCAAGGCTAAGAACCCTGAGCTCAAGTCCGTTGCTCTGTCTACGCTGATCCCTGCGCTGCTTGGTGGTATCACCGAGCCCGTTATCTACGGCATCGCCCTGCGCTATCGCAAGTCTATGGCCGAGATGTGCCTGATGACCGGAGTTGCCGGCGCCTTTGTGGCCGCCACGGGCTGCGGCGAGATGTCTACGGCGGGCGGCTTCCCTTCGATCGTCACGGCGACCGATATTCCGATGTTCTGCATCGGTATGGCCATCGCCTTCTTTGGCACCGCTGCCCTGCACGTTATCTTTGGCTTTGGCGAGGAAACCGTTAAGGACGAAATCGCCTAGCACGACGCCGGGGCGGTTCTGATGGGAACCATGCTCCAAATAGATTGATAACGAACTTCGTTGCGCGCTGTGGCTGGTGAGGCTATGGCGCGCAATGCGCCCACGGGCGCGTAACAAGAAGAGGATGACGTAATGGGCAATTCACTCAAAACAGATTTGATGCGCCTTACGAAGGACTGCGTGGAGCGCGCGGCTCAGCGTCCGTATCGGTGGGGTCAACGATTTCATGTGATGCCACCGTGCGGATGGCTCAATGACCCCAATGGCCTGTATCAGCATAACGGCGTATTCCATGCGTACTATCAGTATGCACCCTGCGACGCTGCCGGAGGCGGTTCCAAGATGTGGGGCCATGCGACGAGCCGCGATCTAGTAGCTTGGGAGGACCACGGGCCGGCTTTGGTTCCCGATGAACCTTTCGATTGCCATGGTGTGTACTCGGGTTCTGCGCTCGTCCACGATGGTCGCATTTCGATGTTCTATACGGGCAACGTTAAGCAGGCCGATGTGGACGGTTGCTATGATTACATTGATGGGGGCCGTGAGGCCAATACCGTTATGGTCGATTCGGCAGATGGATTTACGTTTGGCGCCAAGCGTCTTTTGATGACGAACGATGACTATCCTGACGATCTGACGTGCCATGTTCGCGATCCTAAGGTTTGGCGCGCCGATGTGCCTTGCGGTCGTTATTTGATGTTCCAGGGTGCACGCCGGCATGTTGAGGTGGATACTGCATGCCGCGGTTGCGAGTCGCCGAGGGAGCAGCTGTTTATGCGGGCTCATGGACCAAGATATTGCTCCGATGAGGGCGAAGTACTGCTGTTTAGCTCTGACAATCTGATTGATTGGAAACTGCGGAATCGGATTCGTCCGCGCGAGCGTTTCGGCTTTATGTGGGAATGTCCCGACTACTTTGAGCTGGCGGGGGTGCAGGTGCTCTCGGTTTGTCCTCAAGGTCTGGCAGGCGGCGATTGGGATCGTCGCAATCTGTATCAGTCTGGGTATTTTGCTGTTCAGGGCGACCTTTGCTCTGAGTATTCGCTGGGTGATTTTTGCCTGTGGGATGCCGGATTCGACTTCTATGCGCCCCAGACGTTTGAGGCTCAGGACGGTCGCCGCATTCTGATTGGCTGGATGGGTTTGCCGGGGGATGAATCCTATGGAAATGATCCTACGATAGCCGAGGGCTGGCAGCACTGCATGACGTTGCCGCGCGAGCTTTCGGTTGGTGCGAATGGCGTGATTCTGCAGCAGCCGGCACGCGAGATTACGCACTACTATAGCTCGGTGACTGTGGGGGAGGGCTCGCTGGAGGTTGCGGGCGATACCTGCTTTGACGTTTCGATTGATGACGTTGACGGTGCGTTTGCCGCCACGGTGAATGGCGAGCTCTCGCTTTCGTTTGCGCCCGCCGAGGGTGAGCTGCCCGCGCGTTTTGAGATGCGCTTTACGGACGAGTCGCGCGGTTCTGCCGGCTGCGGACGTACCGTGCGCTGGGAGCCGGTCGACGAGGTCCGCAACGTTCGTATCGTCGGCGACGTTTCGTCGGTCGAGGTGTTTGTGAACGACGGTGCGCTCGTGTTCTCCACGCGCATGTACTCGGAGGCCTATGGCCTGTCCGTTGACGCTTCGGGCGCGAACGTGACTTACCACGTGCTCAACATCTAGGCGCTTGGGCGCTTATCGGCGCTATACTGCAGCCGTTACCCATGATGCGGGGAACACCCGTGTCATGGGTTTTTGCTTTTGAAGGGGCGGTGTCGCATGGACGTGCGGGAATTTGAAATAGCTTGGGCCGAGCGGGCACGTGCGCGCGAGGCGCAGTTGCTCGCGGCTCCGCACGTTCCGGCGGCGCTGTCGCAGCTGGGGATTGTGCGACCCGGTGACCGCCTGGTTGCATTTGCCGATGACTTTGCCGATGCGCTTGCGTGCGGCTTTGACGGCTGCGATGTGGCGCTGGTGGGGGAGCCGTCTGTCAATGCGTTTGGCGTTGCGTCCGAGGGCTATGGCGCTTCGTTTGATGCTGAGGGCCCGCGCCTGTGGTGGTTTGTCAACTCCATCGGTGGTTTTGGCCTGCGCGTGCTTGATCTGCGCGCTCTGGGACGCGCGGCTCGCGAGGCGCATGCGCTGCTGGTGGTGGATAACACCGTGGCTAGCGTCTTTGGGTGTGATCCACTGCGCCTGGGTGCGGCGCTGTCGCTCGAAGCGCTTGACCGCGTGTGCGCCGGCGAGGCTCCGCGCAAGCTTGTGGCGGCATCGGTCGCGCGCTCGCAGCTCAAGCGCCATCGCGTGGATGCTGCGGCTGAGTGCGCGCTTGCACTGCTCGAGGGGTGTGGAATGGCCACGCTCGATCTGTCTGCCGATGAGGCGGAGGTTCTAGAGCGCGGGCTCGACACGCTCGACGCCCGCATGCAGGCTCACTTTGATCGAGCCCGTGCGCTGGCTGAGTATTTGACTGCGAATGAGATGGTGCGCAACGTGCGCTATCCCGGGCTGACCTCGCATCCCGATCACGCCGTCGCGACGGGCATCTTGGAGCACGGGTTTGGTCCGGCGGTGGAGTTTGACCTCATCGACTGTACGGCCGGCGATTTGTTCGATGCCTTGCCGGGGGAGTTCCGCACATCACCCGCCGGTGGCGCAATAACGCGTCTCTCGGCCCCACGAGGTCAACAGGGGAGTACCATCCGCCTCTTCGCCGGCACCGACAACCCCCTGCAAGTGGCCGCCACCCTAGATAACGCCCTTCGAAAGTAGCTAATCGGGGTCTGTGCCACGAAAACGGCCCATCTACTACGTTTAACCCCTAGGGGTCGACCATATCCGGCTTTTTTAAAATTGGCAAGCTTTCTACCTGCGGTTTTGCTTTCTCCATTTTCGGTATGGTCGAGGGTATTCAGCTAAACGTAGTAGATGGGCCCATTTTGTGGCGCGCGCCTTAATTCGTGAGTGCGGCGGACTAAAAATCAGTCCCTAAAAGACCATTACGCGTTAATGCTGGCGATGAGGTCGTTGGCCTTCGCGGCGATGACTTCGTTGATTTCGGCCTGCAGCGTCTCGTAGACTTCGATAGCTCGCTCGCCGGCAGGGGTGAGGGTGGATCCGCGGGCGCCGTCGCGCTCGATGAGCTTGCAGCCCAGCTGCCCTTCGGCCTCGTTCACAATGCGCCAGGCCTTGGAATACGCCATGCCCATGCTCTTGGCCGCGCGGTTGAGGGAGTGCTCGCGGGCAATACCCTGCAGCAGCAAGACGCAGCCGTGGCCGAAGACGCCCGGCAGATCTTTGTCACACGATTGAATGACCAGTCGCGCCGTCGTCTTGTACTCCATGTGCCCCACGTCTTTCCGCTAAAGTGTTTGCTGGGCAAACGCAAAGCCTGCGTCAAGCCCTCGTGTGCTCTTCTTAAATCATGCATTGTAGCAGTCAAAGTGCGCTAAGATACTTCCCCAGTATTGGGCGCCCAAGGTTGGGCTGGGTCCTACGAGGCCTGCAGCCGACCGGTCGCATGGAAAAAGGAGAAACATGGCTACGTTCTTTCCCGGTGAGTCCCACACGTTTTCGGAGTATCTGCTGGTCCCTGGTTATTCGTCCTCGCAGTGCATCCCCAACAACGTCTCTCTTAAGACGCCGCTAACCCGCTTTAAGCGCGGTGAGAAGCCGGCAATCACCCTGAACATCCCCATGGTTTCCGCCATCATGCAGTCCGTCTCGGGCGTCGACATGGGCGTCGCGCTCGCTACCGAGGGCGGCCTGTCCTTCATCTACGGTTCTCAGACCCCCGAGTCCGAGGCCGCCATGGTCAAGGCCGTCAAGGATCACAAGGCTGGCTTCGTTCAGTCCGATTCCACACTGACCCCCGACATGACCATGGAGCAGGTCATCGAGCTCAAGGAGAAGACCGGTCACTCCACCATGCCGGTCACCGACGACGGCACCCCCAAGGGCAAGCTCCTGGGCATCGTCACCAGCCGTGACTATCGCCCCAGCCGCGATGACCACCAGAAGAAGGTCTCCGAGTTTATGACCCCGCGTGAGCAGCTCATCGTGGGCGACAAGAACATCAGCCTCAAGGTCGCCAACGACGTCATCTGGGACAACAAGCTCAACGCCCTGCCCATCGTCGACGACAACGATCATCTCATGGGCATCGTCTTCCGCAAGGACTACGACAGCCACAAGACTAACCCCAACGAGCTGCTCGATGGCGACAAGCGCTATATGGTCGGCGCCGGTATCAACACCCGCGACTATGCCGAGCGCGTGCCGCTGCTCATCGAGGCCGGTGCCGACGTCCTGTGCATCGACTCCTCAGAGGGCTTCAGCGAGTGGCAGAAGCGTACCATCGAGTGGATCCGCGCCAACTACGGCGAGGACGTCAAGGTCGGTGCCGGCAACGTCGTCGACGCCGAGGGCTTCCGCTTCCTGGCCGACTGCGGTGCCGACTTCATCAAGGTCGGTATCGGCGGCGGCTCCATCTGCATCACCCGTGAGACCAAGGGCATCGGCCGCGGCCAGGCCACCGCGCTGATCGACGTCTGCCGCGCCCGTGACGAGTACTACGAGGAGACCGGTGTCTACGTGCCCGTGTGCTCCGACGGCGGTATCGTCTACGACTACCACATGACGCTCGCCCTTGCCATGGGTGCCGACTTCATGATGCTGGGCCGCTACTTCGCTCGCTTTGACGAGAGCCCGACCGAGCGCGTCAACGTGAACGGTCAGTACATGAAGGAATACTGGGGCGAGGGTTCTGCGCGTGCCCGCAACTGGCAGCGCTACGACCTGGGCGGAGCCGCGAAGCTCAGCTTCGTCGAGGGTGTCGACTCCTACGTTCCCTACGCCGGTTCCCTCAAGGACGGCGTGGGCGGCACGCTCTACAAGGTCAAGTCCACGATGTGCAACTGCGGTGCCCTCTCGATCCCCGAGCTCCAGGAAAAGGCACGCCTGACCCTGGTGAGCTCGACCTCGATCGTCGAAGGCGGCGCCCACGACGTCGTAGTGAAAGACTCGCAGCAGAGCGTCTCTTACCGCTAAGCGGCTTTCCCAAGCACCGCACCTTGCCGTTCAAACCGTCGCTCACGTACTTAAGTACGCTTCGCTCCTCTTTCACGGCAATCTGCGGCACTTGGAAAACCCGCCCAACCAGTGGCGGGCAACAAATAAAAGGTTGATTCCCAACCACGTTATTTAGATAAAGCGAGATGCCGGCAAGTCGCAGGCATCTCGCTTGTCGTATTTGCTATCATCATGCGAGTTAACCTTAGGGTCGGGCGGCTTGGCTTTGTTCGCTACAAGTTCCGCACGCAAAGAAGAGCACTTAATGTGCTCTTCGTCTTGCGCAGGACTGTCCGCAGT
>CAKUHK010000005.1:0-51719 GCA_934655965.1 uncultured Collinsella sp. | reverse complement strand
TCTCGGGCGCACGGAACAGCCCGAGCGTGCCGTACCTGGCCTGGGGCACGCAGTCCTTGAGCGGCCAGTCCTCGGTAAGTGCGTAGCCCATACCCATGAGCACGCCGCCTTCGATCTGGCCCTGAATCGAGATGGGGTTGACCACCTTACCGGAATCGTGTGCGGCATAGACTTCGCTCACGCGGCCGTTGTCGTCCAGGATGACCACATGCGTGGCGAAGCCGTAGCAGATGTGGCTCTTGGGGTTGGGCACGTCGGCGCCCAGCTTGTCAGTCGGCTCCAGGTACACGTAGCTAAACTCGCAGCCCTCGAGCGCCTTGATGGCAGCCGCGGGGTCCTGAGGATGCATACCTTGGCCGGCGACGAGCTCCTGCGTACGCAGCTGATAGGCACGACCGTCGTCGTACTCGATCTTGACGCCATCGCCATGGGCGGCAACCGGAGCGGTGGGCGCGGGCTTACCGGCCTCGACACCAAACATGGCATCGCGCAGCAGGAAGGCAGCGCCGCGCACGGCCTCGCCGGTCACGACCGTCTGGCGAGAGCCAGATGTGGTGCCCGAATCAGGCGCGTTCTCGGTGGAGCACTCGCCGTTGGCAATGCAGCGAAGCGGCAGACCGCAGGCCTCGGCAACATCCTGCAAAAAGACGGTGTTGCAGCCCTGGCCAATGTCGGACGTGGCGGCGTAAACGACGGCGCGGCCATCTTCGATGCGAATCTTGCAGCGACCGGCATCGGGCAGGCCAACGCCCACGCCAGCGTTCTTCATGGCGCAGGCGATGCCCGCGTGGCCGGGATGCGCATAGTAGGCATCCTTGACCTCGAGCAGCGTTTCCTTCAGCGCCGTGGAGCAGTCGGCAATCTGGCCGTTGGGCAGCACCTCGCCCGGCTCGATGGCATTACGGTAGCGAATCTCCCACGGGTCCAGGCCGACCTTCTCGGCCAGCAGGTCGATCAGGCTCTCGAGCGCAAACTCGGACTGACACACGCCAAAGCCGCGGAAGGCACCGGCCGGCGGGTTGTTGGTGTAGTAGCCAAAGCCGCGAATGTCGGTGTTCTGATACTTGTAGGGGCCGACGGCATGCGTGCAGGCGCGCTCGAGCACCGGGCCGCACAACGACGCGTAGGCACCGGTGTCAAAGTTGATCTCGCAGTCCAGGCCGGTAAAGTTGCCCTCGGCATCGCAACCCAGCGTAAAGGTGCCGTCCATGGCGTGGCGCTTGGGATGGAACGCGAGCGACTCGGCGCGGGTGAGCTTGCACTTCACAGGACGCTGGAGCTTATAGGCAGCAAGCGCGGCCAGGTGCTGGACGGACACGTCCTCCTTGCCGCCAAAGCCGCCGCCCACGAGCATGGTCTCGACGACCACGCGCTCGGGCTCGTTGTCCCAGCCAAACATGTGGGCGCACTCTTTGCGCGTATCGTAGGCACCCTGGTCGGTCGACTGCACCTTGACGCCGTTCTTATACGGGAAGGCCACGGCGCACTCGGGCTCCAAGAAGGCATGTTCGGTAAAGGGCGTGGTAAAGCGCTGCGTCACGGTAAACGCGCTCTCGGCCAGCGCCTTGGCGGCATCGCCGCGCGTCACGTGACGGCTCTGGCACACGTTGTCCTTGAGCTCTACGGTGTTACCAAAGGCAAAGAAGCTGTCGTGCAGGCGCGGGGCGTCCTCGGCCCTGGCCTCGACAATGTTGCGCACGGGCTCCAGCGGCTCGTAGTCGATCTTTACGAGCTTCTTGGCCTTCTCGAGTGTCGCCTCGTCCTCGGCAACCACCAACACAATGGCGTCGCCCACGCAGCGGGTGATATCGCCCTGGGCGATCATAACGTCCCAGTCCTGGATAAGGTGGCCGACCTGGTTGACCGGCACGTCCTCGGCGCGCAGGATGCCCACCACGCCGGGCAGGGCCTCGGCCTTGGAGGTGTCGATGGAGAGCACGCGGGCGCGCGGATACTTGGAGCGCACGGCGCTGGCATAGGTCAGGCCCGGCTGATCGAGCTCGTCGATGTCGTCGGGATACTTGCCCTCACCGAGCACCTTCTTACGCACGTCGATACGGAAGGCGCGCTTGCCCACGCCGTAGTCGTCGCCGCGCTCCAGGTCCTCGTCAATCTGCTTTTCGCCACGGAGCACCGCAGCGGCCAGCGAAATGCCCTCGATGATCTTCTTGTAGCCGGTGCAGCGGCAGATGTTGCCGCGGATGGCGTACTTGATCTGTTCCTCGGTGGGCTCGGGATCCTCGGCGATAAGCGCCGCACCCGCCATAACCATGCCGGGGATGCAAAAGCCGCACTGCACGGCGCCCACGGCGCCAAAGGCGTACACAAAGGCCTCGCGCACGTCCTCGGGCAGACCCTCGACGGTCACGATGTTGCGGCCGGCGGCAAGGGCGGTGGTCAGCACGCACGCCTTCACAGCCGCACCGTCCACGTGGATGGTGCAGGTGCCGCAGGCGCCCTCGGAGCAGCCGTCCTTGGCGGAGTGGATGTTCAGGTCGTCGCGCAGGTAGCGCAGCAACGGCTTGTTTTGGGTCGTCGTGCGCTCGACGCCGTTAACGGTAAAAGTGAATTCCTGTGCCATGGTGATTCCCTTCTACACGCCGGCGGCGATGCCGGTGCGGTCGTGAATGGCGCCATGCGGGCACACGACGGCGCACATGCCGCACGACAGGCAGTCCGTGCCGTCGATATGGGCGCAGTTGTCCTCGATACGGATAGCGCCGGCGGGGCACTTTTTGGCGCACATGCCGCAACCGATGCAGCTCGTGTCGCAGATCTTGCGGGCGATGGCGCCCTTATCGGTGTTGTTGCAACGCACCAGGATGTTCTGGTAGCCGGGGACGAAGGCAATCACGCGCTGCGGGCACGCCATACCGCACAGGCCGCAGCCCGTGCACTTGGAGCGGTCCACGCGGGCGACGCCATCGAACAGCTCGATGGCACCGTGGGGGCAGGCCGTGACGCAGGCGCCACAGCCAATGCAGCCTTCGCTGCAGCGGGCGTCGCCGCCTGCGGAAGCACAACCGCTTCCGCAGGCAACGTAGGCCACATTATGTTGAATAGCTTTGGCCATAAAAGACTCGCCTATTTCTTAAGAAGGTACGAATAGTTGTCGCGCACGGCCCTGATGGTCAGGCGGACGGCCTCGGGAAGGCCGGTGTTGACGGCATCGACCGAGACGGTGCGGACCGTGCCGGCGACGCGGACCTTAAAGTGATCCTCGTCCACGGCCAGGAAGCCCTCGTTCTCGGAGTTCTCCATGTCCTGCTCGCTCCAGAACAGGGTGAGCTTGTCCTTGTAGGGACGACCCTCCTGGTAGGGGCAGAACACGGCGCAGTTGCCGCACTCGTTGCACATGCCGTCGACGTGGACGACCTGATGCTTGGCCAGGCCCGGCACCTTAATGGCCACGTTGGCGCGGTTGGGGCACACGTCGCAGCAGACCTCGCACACCGAGCCGCAGCCCAGGCAGCGGGTCTTGGCGCAGTTGCGCTTATCGCGGCACAGGGTACCCTTGCGCTCGTAGCAGGTGTCCTCGCGACCGGCCTGAGCGTTCTGGTCGGCGTACTTGCTAAAGTCGACACCGGCGATGGCGCGGGCGACCTCGGCGGCGTCGGCAATGGCTTCGACCACGGTGGCAGGACCGCGGCGGCAGTCGCCGGCAGCCCAGACGCCCTCGACGCCGGTGGAGGTGGCGGCAAGGCGACCGCGACGGTCGTGCTCAACGCCCGCGGCGTCGTACAGGCTGGCGTCGATACCCTCGCCCACGGCGCAGATCACCGTGGTGGCGGGCAGCTCGACGGTCTCGCCCGTGGCGACGGGGCTGCGACGGCCACTCGCATCCGGCTCGCCAAGCTCCATGACATCGCAGGTCAGCACCGCGCCGTTGAGCGCCTTGGGCGCTAGCAGCTCGCAGAACTCAACACCGTCGGCAACGGCAAGATCGAGCTCTTCCTCGTCGGCGGGCATCTGCTTCTTGGTGCGGCGATAGACCAGGCGCACGTTCTTCACGCCGGCCAGGCGCTTGGCCACGCGGGCGGCGTCCATGGCGGTGTTGCCGGCGCCGATGACCACGACGTCCTCGCCCAGCTCGAGCTTCTCGCCCTTCTTGGCGGCCTCGAGGAATTCCAGCACGTCGAGCTCGGCACCCTCGCCCAGGCCGGCAGAGCCGGGCATCCAGGCACCGGTGGCCACGACCACGTCGGTAAAGCCCTGAGCCTTGAGCTCGTCGATGGACTCCACGCGGGCGTTGAGCTGCACCTTGGCGCCAAAGGCCAGGCAGAGCTCAGCATCGTGGGAGATATCATCGCTGGCAATACGGAACTCAGGAATGACGTGACGGACCACACCGCCGAGGGAGTCGCGGGCCTCGAAGATGGTAACGGGCACGCCGGCGCGCGTCAGGAAGAATGCCGTCGCCAGACCGGCCGGGCCGCCGCCGATAACGGCAACGTTGCGCTCGCCGTCGTTGGCAATGGCCTGAGCGCGCAGCTTGGGCAGCACGGCGGTCATGGCCTCGCGGGCAGCCTTGAGCTTGCTGGCGCGAATCTGGGCACCCTCGGGCTCGTAGAACGCGCGCTCGCAGGCACGACCGCAGGGATGCGGACAGATGGTGCCGGTAATGAACGGCAGGGCGTTGCGCTCGATGATGATATTGAGCGCGTCCTCGTAGCGGCCCTCGTCGACAGCCGCCAGATAGGCGGGAATGTCCTGCTGGATGGGGCAGCTCGTGCGGCACGGCGTGGTAAAGCAGTCATTGAGCGGGCTCTTGCCGGCGACCTTGCGGTCGGGCAGCGGGCGCAGCGGCTTCTTGTAGAGCGGGTTGGTGAGCGAGTCGGTCTGGATCGCAGTCACGGCCTCGAGCGAGACGCCCGCGAACGGCTTGCCGTCCAGGTCGGCAAACTCGCCGGCCATCTGGCTAAAGCGCTCGTAACCGCCGGGCTTGAGCACATCGGTCGCCAGGGTGACGGGCCAAATGCCCGCGTCATACAGGGAGCGGATGTTGTAGACCGTGGCACCGCCGGAGTAGCTGATGCGCAGCTTGCCGTCGAACTGCTCGGTAATGCGGCGGGCAGCCTCGATGGTCAGCGAGAACAGCGAACGGCCGGACATGTACATCTCGGTGGAGGGCAGCTCGTTTCTCGTCACGTCGACGGGGAAGGTGTTGGTCAGCTTGACGCCAAACTCCAGGCCGCGCTCGGCGCACAGGGCAATCAGGCGCTCAAACATGGGCACGGCGTCGACCCACTGCAGGTCCTCGCGGAAGTGTGTATCGTCAAAGACGATGTAGTCAAAGCCCAGCTCGTTGAGGCGCTGGCGGGCAAACTCGTAGCCCAGCAGCGTGGGGTTGCACTTGATGTAGGTGTTGAGGCCCTTCTCGGTGATGAGGTAGGTCGCGATGCGCTCGATCTCCGCCGGCGGGCAGCCGTGCAGGGTGGACTCGGTGATGGAGTTGGAGACGCGTGCCGGGATGGACTCGACAAACGCGGCGTCGACATGCTCAAACTTGTCCAGGTTGGCGAGCGCCCATGTGCGGCACTCGTTCCAGACGTCGGAGCCGCTGGCGTCCTTCATGCCCTCGATGTAGGCATCGACCTTGGGGCTCTTAATACCCTCCAGGTCATAGCCCACCGACATGTTGAAGACAAAGCCGTCCGGGCTGCCCAGACCATACTCGCGAGCGATCAGGTGACAGGCAAACCATGCCTTCACGTACTCGGCAAAGGCCTGCGGAACCTCGAGCTCGGTCGACCATTCGCAGTTGTAGCACTCGTCCTGCGCCACGATGCAGGGCTTGTTGACGCACTTGGAAAGCTCCTCGCCGTCCATGACCTGGACGGTCTTGAGCTCAAAGAAGCGTGCACCCGCCACATAGGAGGCAATGATGTTCTGGGCAAGCTGCGTGTTGGGGCCGGCGGCCGGGCCAAACGGGGTCTCGATGCGCTCGTCAAAAATGGGAAGCGCGCCCTCCTGGTTGGCCGTGACCATCTTGCGCACGCCAAAGACGGCGCCCTGGGTCTTGTGCTCCTCGATGATCCAGTTCATCAGCTGCGAAAACGGGATCGGCCTCATGATGTCGCTCATAATGAGCTCCTCTCTGTAACGCCCGACGAGACCGCGCGGCGGGCGAAATACGGTGTAGCGCTAGCACAGCGCCGGCGACCCCGCGGAGGCCGCCTATACGCGCGTCGAATATGGCGAAACATTCGACGCGCGTGAATCTACTTGTGAATTAGTAGGTGCGCTCGTTGAGCGTGCCCCAAAGCTTCTTAGACTCGGCCATGGTCCACGCGTTGATCTTGTCCTCATCGATACCGACAAACTCGCGGTCCTTGTACAGGACTTTGCCATTGATGATGGTGGTGCGGCAGTTTTTGCCCATCATGCCAAAGAGCATGTGACCGTCGATGTTCTCCTCGCTCAGCGGCGTAAAGGGCTTGTAGTCCATGACGATGACGTCGGCGGCGGCACCGGCCTCGAGCACGCCGAGCTTGCGGTCGAAGTACTTGCTGGCCATCTTGGCGTTGTTCTCGAACAGCATGGTCATGGCCTCGCACCAGCCCACGTTGGGCATGGCGGCGTTGTGACGCTGGATGATCAGGAAGACCTTGAGGCTCTCGAGCATATCGTGGGTGTAGGCGTCGGTGCCCATGCACACGGGGATGCCGCGGCGGAAGAACTCGAGCACGGGGGCGCAGCCCACGGCGTTGCCCATATTGGATTCGGGGTTGTTGACCAGCCAGGTGCCGGACTCCTTGACGATATCCATCTCGGCGGGCGTCACGTGGATGCAGTGGCCGAGCATGGTGTCGGGACCGAGCAGGTTGTGCTGCAGCAGGCGCTCGACGGGACTGATGCCGCCGCGGTTGAGGCGGGAGTCCCACACGTCGTTCATGCCCTCGCACACATGGATGTGGAAGCCAGTCAGGCCGTTGTTGGCCTCGGCCATCTTGTCCATGGTCTCGTCCGACAGCGTAAAGGTAGCATGGCCGCCAAACATGGCAGCGATCATGTGGTTGTCGTTATCGCGACGTTCCCTGGCGGCCCACTGGGCAAACTCGGCGTTCTCGGCAATGGCCTGGTCGCACTTTTCCTGACCGCGGCGGTCGGAGACCTCGTAGCACAGGCACGAACGCATACCCAGCTCCTGAGCGGCGTCCTTAATGGTAAAGAGGCTGCCCGGAATCTCGCAGAAGCTCGCGTGGTGATCGAAGATCGTGGTGACTCCGTCGCGGATGGAATCCAGGATCGTGGCATAGGCGCTGGCCTTGGTGCCGTCGAGCGTCAGGTTGTCGTCGATCTTCCACCACTGCTGCTCAAGATTCTCCAGGAAGTTGGTGGGGTTGCAGCCCTTAATGGCAAGGCCGCGGGCCAGACCCGAATAGATGTGGGTGTGGCAGTTGATGAGTCCGGGCATGATGAGGTTGCCCTGGGCGTCGACGTACTCGGCATCCGGGTACTTGGCCTTGAGCTCGCGCTCGGGGCCCACTTCGACGATCGTATCTCCGTCAATGGCAACCGCACCGTTGGGAATGAACGGGGTTTGAGCATTGCGGGTAAAGACGGAACCGTTAGCGACCAGAAGCATGAGTGCTCCCTTCAACATCAGAGGCGGGGTTTGACACCTCTGACATAGTGGAAGTGCGAAGCGCCGACCTACACCGGAAACGGGCCCTCTCCCGTCAACGCTTCACCAAAGGGACAAGCCCTTTGAAGTGCGGCTTGGCGCCGCGAGACGTTGGCGGACGAGGCGATGCGTCCGCCAACGAATAGTGCCTTGCTGACTACTTCTTGCTCTCGGGCAAGACCAGATCCACGGCAGCATCCTTGGCGGCATCGATGTGCTGAGCCACGACCGGTGTCTGCGGAAGGATCAGGTTAAGGACGATGGCCATGATGGCGGTGGGGGTCACGGCGTTGGAGCCGATGACGGTGGACACCCAGGTGGGCATGCCCTCGCCGGCGAGGCAGCCGCTGGCCATCCAGATACCCAGGCCAAAGACGACCGAGGTGCCGACGATGGTGGTGGTGCGCTGCGTGAGGCCCTCGCGGGTGAACATGCGCACACCGTTCATGGTGATGGTGCCAAAGACGCCGACGGTCGCGCCGCCGATGACAGGCTGCGGGATGGCGGAGAGCACGGCAGAGAGCTGCGGGAACAGACCGGCGATGGCAAAGACGGCCGCGATGATCACAAAGACCCACTTGTTGACGACCTTGTTGGAGCAGATGATGCCCACGTTCTGGCCAAGGGCGCTGGTGGGAAGGCCGCCGAGGAAGCCGCCGACCATAGAGGTGAGACCCTGGGAGACGATGGCGCCGGAGAGCTCGCGCTCGGTCGGCATACGGTCGATGGAGCCCAGGCAGGCAGCAGACACGTCGCCGATAACCTGGATGGCGACCATGGGGAACACGACGGCGAGGGTAATGCAGACCTCGGGATCAAACTCGAGCGCATAGGGCATGAGCTTGGGAAGGGCGAAGACCTGGGCGGTGGCGACGCTAGAGAAGTCGATCATGCCAAAGGGGATCGAAACGATCATACCGACGATCATGCCAAAGAACACAGAGCCCAGCTTGAGCGTGCCCTTGCCAAAGTTGGCGAGGGCGAAGACGACGGCGAAGGTGATCAGAGCGACGCACCAGGCCTGCGGGGTGCCCCACAGCGGAGTGCCCATGCCACCGGCCATGTACTTGACAGCCGTGGGATACAGCGAAACGCCGATGGAAAAGATGACCGTACCGGTCACGACGGGCGGGAACAGCCACTTAATCTTGCTGTAGGCAAGACCAAAGAGAACCGCGACGGCGCCGCCGACGATCTCGCCGCCCAGCAGCGCGCCAAAGCTAAAGCCCGAGGCGCCCATGGCCTGCAGGGCCGGGAGGAACGCGAACGAAACACCCATGACGATGGGCAGACCGCCGCCAATGCGACGGAAGGGGGCGAAGGCCTGAAGGGCTGTATCGATTGCCGAAAGAATAAGGGCGACTTGAATGATGTCGGTGCTCTGCTGGCTGTTAAAGCCATAGACGCCGGCGATGATAACTGCCGGGGTAATGATGCCGGCAAACGATGCCAGCACGTGCTGAAGAGCACACGGGATCATTTCCTGTACAGGGGGCTTGCCTTCACGAGTAAACAGGGCTTCAGTGCCGTTCGTTACCGTCTCCTGGGCCATTTGACCACCAATCCTCGAAGTTGTTATTTCGCATCTGTCACTCTATTTTGACGCAGTGCGGAGTTGAGGTTGTGCCTTCGTTGAACATCGTATTAAAGATTTTTCTTATTCTCAATAATAATTTTTTGTTATCAGACTATTCTTCAGCTCGGATAAAGCGTTTTCGCAGGTCAGAAAGGTGCTTGCTCTGAGTAGCATCTTACATTTCTTTTGGTCGACCGTTTACCGCCAAAAACCTACCGTTTGTCCGTATTACGCGATATACCTGCGAATATGCGAATAAGTAGGCACCGTGTTACCATGAGAAAAAATTGTTATGAACACCCTCGATAGAATTCAAAGGAGTTGCCCATGAACGAGACCGTACGTCGCTTTTTGCCGATGGTCGATTTCCTGGAGCAGATACTCGGCAAGAACAGCGAGATCGTTCTGCACGATTTCTCGGATATCGACCATGCCATCGTCGATATCCGCAACGGTATCGTGAGCGGCCGCAAGGTCGGCGGTCCCGCCACCGATCTGGCACTCAAGATTATGCACGACCCCAAGTATCGCGACCTGCCATTTATTACGGGCTACGAGGGGCGCGGCGCCGGTGGCAAGACGCTGGAGTCCGCGACGTACTTTATCCGCGAGGGTGACGAGATCGTCGGCATGCTCTGCGTCAACACCGATCTTTCGACCCTGCGCAACATCAACGCCATGGCGCAGCAACTCATGGCATGCTTCGACGCCGCCCCGACGAGCACGGAACCCGCCCCCATCGAGGTCGAGAGCTTGTCGGAGTCCACGCAGGAGCTCATCGATCGCAGCATTGCCGAATTGCTCGAAAGCCGCGGAATGGACGTCGCTTCGCTCGGTCAGGCCGACCGCGTGGACGTGATCCGTCACCTCAACGGCAACGGCGTGTTTATGCTCAAGGGTGCCGTGGCCTGTGCTGCCTCTGCCCTGGGCATCTCTGAGCCCAGCGTTTACCGCTACCTGCAAAAGGTCCGCAAGGAGGGCTAAGGTTACGGCGCTCTCGGCGACCGCCGGTGATCTGCATTATCACAGCGCTTAAGCTCGGCGGGAGCCGCCCATATATCGTTCCACGCGCAGTTTCGCAGCGCAGCGAGAATGTTTGAGCATGGAATGATATATGGGCGGCTCCCGCCGAGCAGCTACGAAAATAGACCCTGCAGCTCGCACGCGCTGCAGGGTCTTTTTGCATGTCATGTCTTGTTTCGCCTACATCTTAGAGAGCGGCGACGACCTCGATCTCGACCAGACCGCCGGCCGGAAGGGCGGCAACCTGGAAAGCGCTGCGCGCGGGGAACGGAGCCTCGAACTTGGAGGCGTAGATCTCGTTCACGGCGGCGAAGTCAGCGATGTCGGCCAGGTAAACCGTGGTCTTGACGACATCGGCAAACGTGGCGCCGGCAGCGGTCAGCAGGGCCTCGACGTTAGCGAGGGACTGCTTGGCCTGGGCCTCGACGCCCTCGGGCATCTTGCCGGTCGCAGGGTCGATGCCCAGCTGGCCGGACAGGAACACCATGTTACCGGTCTGAATGCCGGGAGAATACGGGCCGATGGCTGCGGGTGCGTTATCGGAAGACACAACGGTCTTGCTCATGTTTATCTCCTTACGATCAATGAAGAGAGCGTGAGCGCGGTGTTCACACCGGGAGGCACAGTTCGGTCTGAACGCCGCGCTTGATTGGGATAGTACTCAAGGTTTCTGCGCGATGCAAGATAATTATCACAATGCGAGAATATTTTATCGCCCAACGGCGCATACGGGCCGCCGAACGGTGTGACGGACGGCTTGGCTGAAGACTTTGTCCTGCTTGAGCCACAGGGCTCGTCCGCCGCGATGGCGCCACTATACTTTTGAGTATCTGAGCATTTTGAAAGGCAGGATATGACCGCAACCGCCAGTCGAACCACCAACCGTAGGCCCGAGCTCTTGGCACCCGCCGGAGGCCCGGAGCCCTTTGCCGCCGCGCTCGCCGCAGGCGCCGACGCCATCTACTGCGGCATGGGCAGCTTCAACGCCCGCCGCAAGGCCACCAACTTTACCGACGAGGCCTTTGAGCAGGCGTGCCGCGCCGCACACCTGGCCGGCTCGCGCGTCTACGTCACGGTCAACATCGTCATCAAGCAGTCCGAGATGGGCGATGCGTTGCAGCTCATCCACCACTGCTCCACGCTGGGTGCCGATGCCTTCATCATCCAGGACTGGGGCCTGTTCTTTGAGGTCAAGCGCACCATGCCCGGCATCGAGACGCACATCTCCACGCAGGCGAACATCCATGACGACCGCGGGACCATCTGGTGCCGCGAGCAGGGCGCCGACCGCGTGACTCTCTCGCGCGAGCTTTCTATCGACGAGATCGCCACCATTCACGACGCCGCGCCCGATGTCGACCTTGAGGTCTTTAGTCACGGCGCCATCTGCTTTTGCTACTCGGGTCTGTGTCTGCTTTCGAGCTTTGCCATGGCAGGCCGCTCGGCCAACCGCGGCATGTGCGCTCAGCCCTGCCGCCTGCCCTACGAGCTGATCGACGAGAACGGCCGCTCGCTCTCCCCTGCCGGTCGCGAGCGCGCGCTGTGCCCGCGCGATACCAACACCTCGCAGCTCGTCCGCCGTCTGTACGACGCTGGCGCCGCATCGCTCAAGCTCGAGGGCCGCATGAAGGCACCGGATTACGTGTACTCCATCGTCGATGTGTATCGTCAGCAGATTGACGACATGCTGGCCGGGGCCGCCGTGGCCAAGGATGAGGAAGCCGCCCGCCAGCGCCAGCTCAAGCGTTGCTTTAACCGCGACTTTACGCACGCCTACCAGGACGGCACCTCGGGCGACGAGATGATGAGCTACGAGCGCTCCAACAACCGCGGTCAGATCGTGGGCACGGTGCTGGGCAGCCGTCTGGCCAACCGCGATGTGCGCGGGCTCAAGCCCGATGACCGCCGTCGCCGCGCCGCCATCGCCCGCATCGAGCTGTATGAGCCCGTGGGCAAGGGCGACCTGTTGGAGCTTCGCCACGATGACGAGTTCGACCAGTTCCTGACCACCATCGCCGCCGAGGATGCCGCCGCGGGCGACATCATTGAGTGCCGTGTACCCCGCAGCATGCCCGAGGGCTGCCGCGTGCGCGTGATTCGCAGCCAGCGCGCCATCGACGCCGCCGGCGCCGCGCTCAAGCGCGACGTGTTGCGTCGCCGGGCTGTTGATGTATCCGTCGTGGCGCGCTTGGGCGAGCCGTTTACCGTCACGCTCACCTGCTGCGACGACCCCACGCTCACGGCAACGGCCACGGGCTTTACCGTCGAGGCCGCCAAGACCCGCGCCGTCGAGGCCGCCGATCTGGTTGAGCACGTTGGCCGCATGGGTTCCTCGCCCTTTGAGGCCGCGAGCTTTGATGTGGCACTCGATGAGGGCTGTGGCATGGGCTTTTCCGCCGTGCATAAGGTGCGCGCCGCCGCGTGCAAGGCACTGGAGGAGGCCATTCTGACGCCGTACGAGGAGCGCGCGAGAACGCTTGAGTTGCCGATGATCGTCACCAGCGATTCCCGCCCCGCGCCCGAGCACTACCGCGATGAACCGCAAATCTGCGCCACCGTCACCTCGCTCGGGGCAGTCGAGGCCGCCCGCGCGGAGGGCGCCACGCGCATCTATATGACCACCGATGCGCTCGACGCCGCCGGGCTCTCCCCTGCCGATGCATTTGAGCAGGGTATCGTGCCCGTACTCGACGAGGTCTGCCGCGCCGTCGACCATGCCCGCGTCGATCCCTGGATCAATGCCGGGGCCACCGTCGCGGTCGGCAATATCTCGGAGCTTGCCGTTGCCGCGCAGGCCGGCGCCACGGCCGAGATTCGTTCTTGTCTGCCCGTGCACAACACGCCCTGCATGGAGGCCCTTGCCGAGCGCGGAGCCGGCGCGTTTTGGCTCTCGCCCGAGATCGCGCTCGACGAGATTGTCTCGCTCGGTGCCGCCGCGCCTACGGCTCTGGGCATCACCGTCTTTGGCCGCCCGCGCGTCATGACGAGCGAGCACTGCATTCTGCAGGTTGCCAACGGCTGCATCCACGATTGCGTCAACTGTCGCCTGCGCGCCCGCAAGCTCTCGCTCAAGAATATCGACGGCAAGGTCATGCCCGTCCGCACCGACATCCACGGCCGCTCTCGCCTGTACGATGCCTACCCCATCGACCTCACACCGCAGGTTCCTCAGCTGCTCGACGCCGGCGTCCGTCACCTTATGGTGGACGGCACGCTGCTCGATGCCGAAGAAGTGGGCCGCGCCGTCGCCCGCGTCCGTCGCGCCGTCGAGGCCGCGCAAGCCGGCCGCAAGCCCGCCGCCCGCTTGCGCGGGGCAACCTCGGGCTGCATGTTTGTGGGAATCAGCTAACCGAAAGGCTTACACGTGAACGAAGAACCTCAAGTCCTCTACTGCGACGCCTGGCTCATGGCCATCGACAAGCCCGCCGGCATGATCGTCCATGGCGACGGCACCGGCGAGCGCACGCTCACCGACTACGCCAGCGACCTGCTGCTGGCGATGGGTGACGGCTTTGCCGCGACCGACATGCAGCCGCTCAACCGCCTGGACCGCGACACCACCGGCGTGGTGCTGTTCTCGCTCGATAAGCAGACGCAGCCCGCCTTTGACCAAATGGTCATCGACCATGCCTTCGAGAAGCACTACCTGGCGCTCGCCGAGGGCAAAATCGACTGGAACGAAAAGCTCATCGACAAGCCCATCGCGCGCGACCGCCACGACAGCCGCAAGATGCGCGTCGGTGCCAGCGGCAAGCCGTCTCAGACGCGCGTGAAGGTGCTCAAGCGCCTCAAGAGCCGTCGTGGCCTGCCCACGCGCTCGTATATCGATGTCGAGCTGCTCACCGGTCGCAAGCACCAGATCCGCGTGCATCTGGCAAGCGAGCGCCATCCCCTAGTGGGCGACGACCTGTACGGCACGCCGCGCCCCTGCGGCCTGATGCTCCACGCCCACAGCGTGTCCTTCACGCACCCCGTAACCGGCGAACACATCCACATCGAGGCCCCCTGCCCCTGGGAGCCCTAAAACCTGCCAAAAAGGGACAGGTTTATTTTGGCAGGTTTTATCTGGGCAAACGTCAAGCCGTCGCAATGGCTCAGCCGCGTCCCCAAATGTCTCGATCTGTAACAGTTGGAACCCATTTTCCGGTCTATCTGTTACAGATTGAGACATTCAAATCCCCCGCAAGGGAAAATCTAAATCTGTAACAACAACTCGGCAAAATCGGTCCCAGATGTTACAGATTGAGACAAACCACCAACATCGCCCCAAACAATCTCAACCTGTAACACCTAGCCCACTTTTAACGGTCTGGTTGTTACAGATTTAGACAAACTGGTAGACAACAAAAGCAGCAACGCCCGTAATGGACGTTGCCGCTTTTCTATTGAGAAAACTAAATGGTTTGGCCTTGCCCCGCCGCTAGACCGTGATGACGTTGTCCATCGACTGGTATTTGGCGGGGACCTCACCCGCGGTGATGATCGTCGCGTCGCGGAAGTCCGCGAACTTAACTGGTGCCACCATGCCAAATTTACTGGCGTCCGAGATTACGTAACGTTTGGCCGTATGGCGCATCGAGATACGCTTGACCTGCGCTTCCTCGATATCGGGCGTTGTGAAACCTTGCTCGGCGGCGATGCCGTTGGACCCCCAAAAGCCACAGTTAAAGTTGTAACGGTCCAAGGTTGCCAGGGCATCGGGGCCAACGAGCGCCTCGGTCTCGGGCTTGAGCTCGCCGCCCAGCACCACGGTGCGCATACCGCGCAGAGCAAGATGCTGGGCATGGAGCACCGAATCGGTCACATAGGTGACGCCTTCGAGATGAGGAAGATGCTCGATGAGCCTGAGCGTCGTGGAACCCGAATCGATGTACACGAAACTATCGGGCTCTACGAGGGCCGCGGCGCGGGCACAGATGCGCTCCTTATCGTCGTTATGGAGATCGCTGCGCTCGCTGATCGTCAAATCGCGCGTCACATGTGCGCGCTCCAGACTCGTCGCGCCTCCGTGCACCTTAGCGATGCGGTGCGCGCGGTCGAGCGTCTGCAAGTCGCGCCGAATGGTAGACGCCGTCACGCCCAGGGCTTCGGCAAGCTCCGGCACGGTAACCGAGCCAGCCTGCTGAACCATCGACACGATCGCGTTAAGCCTATCTTCCGCAAGCATCGCTTACTCCTCCTCGGGGTACACGACTCCCCAATCAGCGCGGAGCTTGGTCATAAGCTCCATTACATCAGAAGCATAGCCCAGAAGCTCGCGCTTCGAATCGTCGCCGGCAACGGCCTTCTCGAGGTCGGCCATCTCGTAGCACAGGGCATAGGCCTCGATGCCGGCGTGGACCTCCTCGCGATGGCCGTCAGCGGTCCACACGATGGTCGCATGATCGGCACGCGGATACTCATTGACCTCGATATAGCACTTGTCAAAGCTGATGACCGAGCGCTTGGGCTGCTTGGAGTGGAGCGTAAGGCTCACGACGCCCAGCTGCTGTTCGGCGTTACGGCAGACAATGCCGCCGGCAACGTCGACGCCGGTCTCACAGGTGTTGCCCAGAGACACGACCTCGGTGGGCTGGCTGGCCATAAACAGGCGCATGACGGAGAGCGCGTACACGCCAATATCGAGCATGGCACCGCCAGCGAGGTTGCGGTTGTAGAAGCGATTGGTCAGATCGCCGTACTCCTTATAGCTGCCAAAGTTGAGCTGGGCGAGGTTCATGCGGCCAAAATCGCCCGCCTCCATACGCCGACGCAGCTCCTGATACAGCGGCATGTGGAGCACCGTGGTAGCGTCCATAAGAACCACGTTGTGCTCGTCGGCAATGGCACGGGCCTCATCGAGCTCGGCGGAGTTGAGCGTGATGGCCTTTTCGCAGAGCACGTGCTTGCCGGCAGCCAGCGCGGCACGCAGATAGGTGATATGCGTGTTGTGCGGCGTGGTGATATAGACGGCGTCGATATTCGGATCGGCGTAGAGATCCTCGACCGTGTCGTACACCTTCTCGACGCCGTACTGCTCGGCAAAAGCCTGCGCCTTGGACAGTGTGCGGTTTGCAACACCCGCGAGCTTGCGGCCGGCAAGAGCAAGGGACTGAGCCATCTGGTTGGCGATAACGCCGCAACCGATCACAGCCCAGCGGAGCTCGGGGGCCGTAAAGATGTCATCAGGGAACGGCTTGTCCTGAACCGAAGCAAACGCTGCCTTTGCGGCTGCCGCGGCATCGAGCGGGACCTGTTTAGAATCTGCCATGAGTGCCTCCTGAGTCACTGGAAGTCTTTTATTTCTGACAGCTCTATATTCGCACAAATATGCGTGTATGTGCGTACTTTTGCGCGTATTACCGCCAAACGGTCATTATTCGACCGTAAACGGCGCATATACAAGCACGTTCACGCAACCCTGCGCACTCAAATACGCACAAACGCGCAATATATGATCTTCCGAAGTTGCGGTGAAATAGTTCCTAAATGACAGTTCTACCCGACCAAACAGGAACTATTCCACCGCAACTTGGTTGAAGACTGTCCCAAACGACTAGTCGTTTAAGAACACCCAACGACTAGTCATTTAAGTCTGTCCCCAATGACCGCCAAACAACGGCCACTCATTTAAGTCTGTCCCCAATGAGTAGGTATAGAAAAAGGCCCGGGTGCCGTTGGCATCCGGGCCTTTGCTAGCAACATGTTGTTGCGGGCAGCTTAGAACTTGTGGCCGCACTTCTTGCAGACGCGCAGCTTGTTCTTGCCGTCCTTCTCGTGACCGACGCGGGTAACCTTACCGCACTCGGGGCAGACGAGATTGACGTTGGAGGCGTCGATGGGAGCCTCCTGCGAAACGATGCCGCCCTGCTGGTTGGCAGCGTTGGGCTTGACGGCCTTCTTGACGACCGAAACGCCCTCGACAACGACCTTGTTCTCGGCGGGGAGGGCACGCAGGATAACGCCCTGCTTGCCGCGATCCTTACCAGAGAGAACCTGGACCTTATCGCCCTTCTTGATATACATATATCTCCCCTAACTACAGGGTCTCGGGAGCGAGCGAGACGATCTTCATGTACTTCTTGTCACGAAGCTCGCGAGCGACGGGCCCGAAGATACGGGTGCCGACGGGCGAACCATCGTTGTTGATGACGACGCAGGCGTTGTCATCAAAGCGAATGTAGGAGCCATCCTTGCGGCGGATCTCCTTAACGGTGCGAACGACGACGCAACGGACAACGTCCTTCTTCTTGACGTTGGCGCCAGGGGTAGCCTCCTGGACAGCACCGATGAACACATCGCCGATGCCTGCATAACGACGCTTGGAACCGCCAAGCACCTTGATGCAGCGAATCTTGCGAGCGCCGGAGTTGTCGGCGACGTTCAGCATGGTTTGCATCTGAATCATGGTAGATGTTCCTCCGAACTAAGAACCGAAGAGAGGTGCGCAGCCTTTATGCGGCCTGTGGTATGCAAGCCAGGCATACGCACATCTTCGGAAACGTACAAGTCGTAAGAGCGACTGCTTATTTAGCGCGCTCGACGACCTCGATGAGGCGCCAACGCTTCATCTTGGACATAGGACGGGTCTCCATAACGCGGACGGTGTCGCCCACGCCAGCCGTGCACTCCTCGTCATGAGCGTGCAGCTTCTTGGAGCTGGTCATCATCTTGCCGTACTTGGGGTGACGCTTGCGCTCGGTGATGGTGACGACGATGGTCTTGGCACCGGAGACGGAGGTAACGACACCCGTACGGACCTTACGCGTGTTACGCGAATCAGTCATGTTCTCTCCTTAGGTCCTACTCGGCGACAGCGGACTTCTCCGCTGCGATCTCGCGGGCGCGCTGCTCCGTGAGGACGCGAGCGATGTCCTTCTTCACGGTGTTGACGCGAGCGGTGTTGTCCAGCTGGCTGGTGGCCATCTGGAAACGAAGGTTAAAGAGCTCGGCGCGCATTTCCTTCAGCTTCTCAACGAGCTGAGCGTCCGAGAGCTCACGAATCTCTGCGGGCTTCATTAGTTCTCCTCCTTGGCGGCGGCGGCGTCCTCAGCAGCCCACTTGGCCTCGAGAGCGGCCTCCTCAGCCATCTCCTTCTCGATGCGCTGCTCAGCGTTCTTAGCAGCAACAATCTTGGTCTTGATGGGAAGCTTGTGCTGTGCAAGACGCAGAGCCTCGCGAGCGACCTCCTCGGGCACGCCCTTGACCTCGAACATGATGCGGCCGGGCTTGACGACGGCCACCCACTCCTCGGGGTTACCCTTACCAGAACCCATGCGAGTCTCGGCAGGCTTCTTGGTGATGGGCTTGTCGGGGAAGATCGTGATGTACACACGACCGCCACGCTTCATGTAGCGGGTCATGGCAATACGAGCGGCCTCGATCTGACGGTTGGTGATCCAATGGGCCTCGAGAGCCTGGATACCAAACTCACCGAAATGCAGCTCGGTATTACCCTTGGCCTGGCCCTTCATGGAGCCACGCTGCACCTTGCGGTGAAGAATACGCTTAGGGGCAAGCACTACTGACCCCTCCTCTCGGAGTTACGACGACGAGGACGGGAAGAGCCCTCGAGTGCAGGGTTGGGAACAGGCTGGCCCGGGAGCTTCTCGCCCAGGTAGATCCAGACCTTCACGCCGCAAGCGCCCATGGTGGTGCTGGCGACAGCCGTGCCGTAGTCGATCTTGGCACGGAGGGTGTGCAGAGGCACGCGACCCTCACGGTACCACTCACGACGGCCCATCTCGGCACCGCCGAGACGACCGGAGCACTGGATACGGATGCCCTTAGCGCCGGCCTTGCGGGCGGACTGGACAGCCTTGCGCATAGCGCGACGGAAGGCAACGCGGCCCTCGAGCTGCTCGGCGATGGACTGAGCAACGAGGTTGGCGTCGAGCTCGGGGCGCTTGATCTCGACAACGTCGACGGAGAGCTGGCCCTTGGAGACGCCAGCGACCTTCTCGAGCTCGGTGCGGAGGGTATCGATCTCGGCACCCTTCTTACCGATGACAACGCCGGGGCGAGCGGTGAGGATGATGACCTTCACCTTGTCGCCAGCGCGCTCGATCTCGACGCGGGAGACAGCTGCGCGGGAAAGACGCTTCTCGAGGTACTTGCGGATCTCGAGATCGTTACCGAGGGTCTTAGCGTAATCCTTCTCTGCGAACCAGCGGGAGCGCCAGTTCTCGGTGATGCCAAGACGGAAGCCGGTGGGGTAGACTTTCTGACCCATACAGCTTTACGCCTCCTTTCGAGGAGCAACGACGACGGTGATGTGGGAAGTACGCTTCAGAATGCGAGAAGCGGAACCCTTGGCGCGGGGACGGATGCGCTTAAGCGTCGGACCCTCGTCAACATAGGCAGCGGCGACAACCAGGTTGTCGGCACGCAGACCGTTGTTGTTCTCGGCGTTCGCAACGGCGGAACGGAGAACCTTCTCGACATCCACGGCGACGGCGCGGTCGCAGAAGTGGAGGATGTCGAAGGCCTGAGCGACAGGCTTGCGGCGGATCAGATCGACCACCAGGCGGGCCTTGCTGGGGGAAACACGCACGTACTTAGCGACGGCGCGAACCTCGGTGGCCTCAGTTTCAATAGACTTAGTTGCCATTTACGGTTAACCCCCTATTTGGCCTTGTGGCCACGGAACGTACGAGTCGGCGCGAACTCGCCGAGCTTGTGACCAACCATGGACTCGGTAACATACACGGGCACATGCTTGCGGCCGTCGTGGACGGCGATGGTGTGACCAACCATCTCGGGGAAGATGGTGGACGCGCGGGACCAGGTCTTCACGACGTCCTTCTTGCCAGCCTCGTTCATCGCGGTGATACGCGAGAGAAGGCGAGTCTCCACGAACGGGCCCTTTTTGAGACTTCTGCTCATAAGTGCTTTCTCCTAAAACTCGGTATCCGAAATTACTTCTTACGGCGACGAATGATGTGCTGGTTCGAGACCTTCTTCTTCTTGCGCGTACGAAGGCCCTTCGTCGGCTTACCCCAGGGGGTAACGGAGGGACGACCAGAGGTGTGGTTCTTGCCCTCGCCACCGCCGTGCGGGTGGTCGACAGGGTTCATGACGGTACCGCGGACGGTCGGGCGCACGTTCATGTGACGCTTACGGCCGGCCTTGCCGATGACGATGTTGGCGTGATCGGCGTTGCCGACCTCACCGACGGTGGCGCGGCAGGTAACGAGGATGCGGCGCATCTCGGAGGAAGGCATACGGACGATAGCGTACTTGCCCTCCTTACCCATCAGCTGGCAGGAGTTACCGGCGGAACGGGCGATAGCGGCGCCCTTACCCGGCTGGAACTCGACGGCGTGGATGAGCGTACCGACGGGGATGTCGGCGAGGGGCAGAGCGTTGCCCGGCTTGATGTCGGCGTCAGAACCGGACATGATGGTCTGACCGACCTCGAGGCCCTTGGGGGCCAGGATGTAGCGCTTCTCACCGTCAGCGTAGTGCAGCAGAGCGATGCGAGCGGAACGGTTCGGATCGTACTCGATCGTGGCAACCTTGGCGGGCACGCCGTCCTTGTTGCGCTTGAAGTCGATCACGCGGTAACGACGCTTCACGCCGCCGCCCTGGTGGCGGGTGGTGATGCGGCCGTTGTTGTTACGACCGGCCTTCTTGGGCAGGGGCTCGAGAAGAGACTTCTCGGGCTTGGTGCAGGTGATCTCGGAGAAATCGGAGATCGTCTGCCAACGCCTACCAGCGGAGGTCGGCTTAAGGTGCTTTACAGCCATTACAATCCCTTTCAATAGGAATCCGTTAGCCATCGCAGACAGGGATTCGAGGTTCTGCCTCGGGTGCGATGACACCGGACGTATACACGGTTCCGGGCGTGTCCATTTAATACGCCCAAAACCTTGAGCTCTCGCCTCCCCTATTTGGGAGGCATGAGCTCACTCAACAGCAGCGAGTCTTAGGCCTGGTTGCCAAAGACCTCGATGGTGTCGCCCTCGGCCAGCGTGACGATGGCCTTCTTCCAAGAACGGGTCTTGCCGGCGACATAGCGCACGCGCTTGGTCTTGGGCTTGACCGTCAGGGTGTTCACGCGAACGACCTTGACGCCGAAGATCTCCTCGACAGCGTCCTTGATCTGATACTTGTTAGCATCCTTGGCGACCTCGAACGTGTACTTGTTCAGCTCCATGCCGGAGAAGGAACGCTCGGACACGATCGGACGGATGATGATCTCGTGGGCGGTCATTTATGCAAGCACCTCCCCGAAGTGAGCGGCGATGTCGGCGGGCATCAGCACGGCATTGTTGTTGACGAGATCGTAGGTGTTGGCCTCGTCGGCGGTGATGATGAACGTCTTGGGAATGTTGCGGAACGACAGGTAGGCGTTGACGTCCTCATCGCGAACGATGATGGTCAGACGCTTGCCCTCAAGGCCGAGAGCCTTGAGCATGGCGACGGCAGCCTTGGTGGAAGGCTTCTCGAAGCCATAGTCGTCGACGAGCACGAGCTCGCCATCGGCCAGCTTGGCGGACAGCGCGGAGCGCATAGCCAGCTTGACCTCCTTGTTGTTCATACGCTTAGCGTAGGAACGGGGCTTGGGGGCGAAGACGACGCCACCGTGACGCCACTGGGCAGCACGGATGGAACCCTGGCGGGCACGGCCGGTGCCCTTCTGACGCCAAGGCTTCTTGCCGCCACCGGAAACCTCAGAGCGACCCTTAGCAGACTGGGTGCCCTGACGCCAAGAGGCCATCTGGCACTTGACGATGTGGTGCATAACGTGGATGTTCGGCTCGATGCCGTACACCTCAGCGGCGAGCTCGGCCTCGGCGACCTTCTTGCCCTCGCTGTTCTTTACTTCAAACTTTGCCATTTAAGTGTTCTCCTTGGTATGACGCTGGGCTAAATGGGCTGGGCCCTTAGGCCATACGGATGGCGACGAGACCATTCTTGGCACCCGGGACAGCGCCCTTGACCAAGATGAGGTTCTGCTCGGCATCGATGCGGACAACGGAAAGGTTCTTGACGGTAACGCGCTCGTTACCCATGTGACCGGCCATCTTGACGCCCTTGAGGACGCGCGCAGGATAGGCGCACTGACCGATAGAACCGGGGTGACGCTGGAAGTGAGAACCATGCGTCATAGGACCGCGGCGCTGACCCCAGCGCTTGATGCGACCCTGGAAGCCCTTACCCTTGGAGGTACCGATGACGTCGACCTTCTCGACATCAGCGAAATCGGCGACGGTGACGACCTCGCCGACCTTGTGCTCCTCGCCGTTCTCGACGCGGACCTCACGAAGGAAGCGGACAGGCTCGACGCCAGCCTTAGCGAAGTGACCAGCCATGGGCTTGTTCACGTTCTTGGCCTTGATGTCGCCGAAACCAATCTGGACGGCGTCATAGCCGTCGGTTGCCTGAGTTTTAACCTGCGAGACAGCGCAGGGGCCAGCCTGGATGACCGTGACGGGGACGACGTTGTCGTTCTCATCCCAAACCTGGGTCATGCCAATCTTGCGGCCGAGAATCATGCTGATCAAGATATGATCCCAACTCTCGCGTGGTCTTGGGACAATGCGTACACCACCGAGCGTACGCCCCTAGAGGACCACTACTTACACGACGTGCTCCCCAGCCTTGTATTGCGTCCGAACTACCTGACAACCCTATTAAGCAGGCATTTTGTCCAGCCAGAATACTCCCCTGGTTTCACACAGCTGTTTAGTATACACGGCTGCGGGCGTATCCATCGAGATTCATATTTCACTCACATTGTTTACGCAGGTAAAGTGCGTGGCACGTTCCCAGTGTGCGGCGGAGGGGCGGGCCTGAGACATATTAAGGTTGCTGCTCTACAGTCCTGCTCACGACGGAGAGCACATTAAGTGCTCTCCTGTTCGTGCGGAACTCGCGACAACCTTAATATGTCTCAGGCCCGCCCCTCCGCCGCACACTGGGAACGCCACGTTGATGTCTGCTTAACTCTGCTCGCTCAGCTAATTACTTTGTTGGGGGTCCACTATTTGCTGCAAGGTGAACTTGCATTGGGGCGGCTTACCCTCTTCTCCTGGCTCTTCCTCAGCGAAATCGAAAATCATGATGGCGCAGTTGGGGAGTTTGGTTGGTAGTTTGAAGTCTGCTGGCGCGGCGGCTTTTATGAATTGGCGGCTGGCGCTGCCGTGGCTTACTGCTAGGAGGGTTTTGGTGTCCTCGGCGCTTATGAGATTGGTGAGGGTGTTTACCATGCGCGCCTGCAGGGCTTGGCTTCCTTCTCCTCCGT
Organism: uncultured Collinsella sp.; assembly: GCA_934655965.1. Taxonomy (GTDB): domain Bacteria; phylum Actinomycetota; class Coriobacteriia; order Coriobacteriales; family Coriobacteriaceae; genus Collinsella. Next base: position 28,265 of record CAKUHK010000005.1, on the reverse strand, counting down.
AAGGGACTAGGTCTTCGCCGGGATCCCAGACGTCGGTAGGAAGGGCGTCGTGGGGGCCTTCTTCGAAGGTTCCGTAGCAGCGTTCGATGATGCCTTCGCAGGGTTCAACTGCTACGTTCTGGCCGAGGAGTTCGGTTGCGACGAGGCCTGCTGTGTCCATGGCTCGGCCCAAGGGCGAGGAGACCACTTTGTCCGGCACGACGTTGTGGGCTTTGAGCCATGCGGCTGCCATCCCGGCTTGCTGGCGGCCCAGGTCGGTGAGCGGTGAATCGCAGCGACCTTGGACGAGCTTTTTAACGTTGAATTCCGTCTGACCGTGGCGCAGTAGATATAGCCTCTTCATTCTCTCCCCTTCTGCATCAATAGCTTGAGCGATGCCACCCTATTCGTGAGTATGGCCTACGTAGTCTTCGTCGATCGTGATCTTCGCGAATGACTTGGGGTATTCGCATTCCACCTGTTTTGCCAGTGTCCGCTTTAGCTCTTCGGCGCTCATCGCCAAATCGGAGGGGCGCACGCAGTCAAAGATCACGTTGGTGTGCGTAGGGCCCGGCACACAGCGCAGATCGTGAATGGAAAGACGGCTATCGATCTGTTGAGCCATGGCGTTGATGCGCAAACGCATGCTCGCCACCTTGGGGTCGTCGGTCACGATGGGGTCGTAGTGGAGCGTGACGATCATGCCGTCTTCGTTCCTAAATGCCTGCTCAATATTGTCGAGCGTGTCGTGGCTTTCCAACGGGTCGGCTTCCGCCGCCATCTCGGCGTGGGCGCTTGCGAACTTTCTGCCCGGGCCGTAGTCGTGGACCATCAGGTCGTGCACGCCCAAAACGCCGGGATAGCTCATGATCTTGCTGCGAATATGCTCAACGAGCTTGGGGTCGGGCGCTTGGCCCAAAAGCGGGCTCACCGTATCTTGGATGAGCTCAAAACCGCTCCAGCCAATATAGGCACCAACGGCGAGTCCAACCAAGGCATCGAGGTTGATGCCTGTCACCTGCGAGACGATTGCGCACGCCAGCACGGCGCCCGTGGCAAGGACATCGTTCTTGGAATCCTGAGCCGTCGCATGCAGCGTCTCGGACTCAATACGGTCGCCGAGCTTTTGGTTAAGCGCCGCCATCCACAGCTTAACGACCATCGACAGCGCCAAAACCGCCACCAGGGCAAGCGAGAACTCAACGGGCTCGGGGTGAACGATGCGCTCAAACGAGGACTTCACCAGCTCAAGGCCGATGAGCAGCACGAGCGCTGCCACGACCAGGCCGGAAAGATACTCGTAACGACCGTGGCCGTAGGGGTGCTCGGGGTCGGCCGGCTTGCTCGCCAGCTTAAATCCCAGCACGCTCACGATGTTCGAGCTGGCATCGGACAGGTTGTTCATGGCGTCCGCCACGATCGAGACCGATCCCGACACCACGCCGATGGCACCCTTTGCAACGCAAAGTGCCACATTGGCGAGAATGCACACCACACCTGTCAACGTGCCCACACGCGCGCGATCGCCCTGTGCACGCTTAACAATCCACTCGACCATCTTTATCCGCCCCACGTCCCACTTATATATCTATTGTTCAAACGGATTGTAGTGTAGCCACTTTGCCCTCTAGATACAAAAAGGCCGCAACCCACAGGGGCTGCGGCCATAGAAGCGGATGTGACAAAGGGACAGTCCCTTTGTCACATCGTGCAGGCTACGCGCCCGCCTTCACCTCTCCGCTTATCGCTTCGAGACCATCAGTCTCTTCTTGCACAGTAACCGGCTCCTGCGGCGGCACCATGCCAAAGCAGTAGCTCAGCGCTGCAGACACCGCGAATGCTGTGCCGCCAGCAGCACAGCACCACAGCAGATTCGAGATGCCGCCCGTGGCAAAGCCAATGACCATGAGGACATTCGTCATACCGATGGTATAGGCCGTAACGTGGCCCACGGCTGCAACAAGTCCTCCGACGGCGCCACCAATGGCCATGCATGTGAGGCACCTGCCGTATTTAAAGCCGCAGCCATATAGCGCCGGCTCGCTCACGCCGCCAAGAACACCCGAGATCGAGTAGCCCAACATAAGCGCTTTTTCGTCCTTATCCAAAACGCGAAGCGATGCGCCGAAGGGCATGCCCCAGACAGCAAACGTCGCCATCATCGCGGCGACGAGGATGCACGAGTCCGTTCCCACACTCATAAACTGCGCGTAGGCGAGCGATAGGACAACGTTGCTGACGCCCGCGATCTTAAGAAACTCCCAGCCCGCGGCGAGTCCCATGAGCGTGAGCAGCGACACGATGCCACCGGAATTGCCAAGCATAAACATAAGCTGTCCCAACAGCATGCCCAGATAGCTGCCCGCCGGAGCCGTGATACACAGGGATACCGGAACCATGACGAGCATGGTCGCAAACGGAACGAACGAGAACGCCACGGCCTGAGGGATAGTGCGCTTAAAGAAACGCTCCACCTGCCATAGCACAGGAACCGAAATGAGAATCGGAACAACAGTCGTCGTGTAATCGTTGACCGGTGCGGGGAGCAGACCGTACACAGAAGTCATCGATGCCCCTGTCGTCGACGCGGCATCGACAAGCTTCAGTAGATCGGGGGCAATGAGGACGCCGCCCAGCATCATGCCCAACTGTTCCGAGCAGCCAAGCTGGCGAGCGGCAGCCCAACCAAGATAGATGGGAAGAAAGTAGTAACCGGCGTTATAGAGCCAGCTGTAGAACAGCCGATAGATTTCGGAATCGGCAGGCCATAGGCCCAGCATGCCTTCGCCCATAATGACGGCCACGGTACGAAACAGCGCCGCGCAGACAATAAACGGCAACGCCGACATCATGCTTTTGGACAGATATTCGACCACGGCCATAGCGTTTGCTTTTACCGGCGCCAAGACCGATTGAGAAACTTGTGACACAGGAACCCTTTCCCCATGTGGCATGCGGGACAGTCCCTTTGTCACACAGTGCGGAAGTGACCGATTGAGCGGTACTTTTCGTAGCGGAGGTTGGTGAGCGTCGCATCGTCGAGTCGCCCGAGCGTATCGAAGGCTGCGAATGCCGAAGACATGACGGCGTCGGCAATCTCTTCGTGAGATAGGCCCGCATCGTCGACAATGCCGTCGATAATGCCGAGCGCCAGCAGGTCGGGGGCCGTGAGCTTAAGCGCCTCGGCGGCCTCATCCGCACGCTCGGTGTCCTTCCACAGGATCGACGCACATGCCTCGGGGCTCACGACCGAATAGGCCGAGCTCGAGAGCATCAGAATACGGTCGGCCACGGACAGCGCCAGCGCGCCGCCGGAACCGCCCTCGCCCGTCACCACCGAAACGATCGGCGTCTTAAGGCCGCTCATCTCCATAAGGTTCTGGGCAATCGCCTCCCCCTGGCCGCGCTCCTCGGCACCGATGCCGCAAAACGCGCCCGAGGTATCGACCAGACACAGGACCGGTCGCCCAAACTTCTCGGCCTGTCGCATCAGGCGTCGCGCCTTGCGATAGCCCTCGGGATGCGCCATACCAAAGTTGCGGCGCATGCGTTCCTTGGTCGTGGTGCCGCGCTCGATGGCGATAACCGTCACAGGACGCCCGTCTTTCCAGCCAATGCCACCCACCACGGCGGCGTCGTCACCAAAGTAACGGTCGCCATGCAGCTCAACAAATCCGTCCAGACCCAGCGAGATCATCTCGCCCGCCGTGGCACGATCTGCCGAGCGGGTCTGCTTGACGATCTCGAGTGCCGTTTTTGGTGCGGGCATGCGCTTAAACAGATGTCCCAGCTTTTTGCCGCGACGCCCCGTATGCACGATCTCGTGCGGTGCGCCCAGTCCGGGCGCGTGTCCTTCGTGCAGCGTCAACAGTTCGCCCACCGCGAGCGCGATCTCGCCACGCGGAACGACCGCATCGCAAAAGCCGTGCTCCAGCAAAAACTCGGAGCGCTGGAATCCCTTGGGCAGGCGCTTGTGCATGTTCTGCTCGATCACGCGTGGGCCGGCAAATGCCGTCAGCGCATCGGGCTCGGCCAGGATAATGTCGCCCTCCATGGCAAAACTCGCGGTCACGCCACCGGTCGTGGGATCGGTGAGCACCGTGATGTACAGACCGCCTGTCTCGCCATGTCGTCTAACCGCCGCGGAGATCTTGGCCATCTGCATAAGCGAGGTCACGCCCTCTTGCATGCGGGCGCCGCCCGATACGGTAAAGCCGACGACCGGCAGCCCTAACTCGGCCGCTCGCTCAAAGACGCGACAGATCTTCTCGCCCACCACGGAAGCCATCGATCCCATCATAAAGTTGGCGTCCATAAAGAAGAGCGCCGTGTCGCAGCCACAGATCTTGCCTCTGCCGCACACGACGGCGTCGCGCTCGCCCGAGCGCTCGGCCGCGCCCTTGAGCTTGTCGGCATAACCGGGAAACGAGAGGAAATCCTCCGACGCCAGCTCGGCATCCCATTCCTCAAAGGTGCCCGCGTCGACCGTCATGCCCAAGCGCGCGCGACCGCTCACGCGAAAGTGCTTGCCGCAACGGGGGCACACCTCGAGGTTGTCGTGCAGACGCGCCTCGTCGATCACGCGGCGGCACTCCGGGCACTTGATAAACACGTGGCGCGCGGGAAACTCGGCGCACGACTCGGTTATCGGCCCCTCAAGGACATTAACTGTCTTCGCTTTTCTATTCATCAGCATAGAGATGCCCCATTAGATCGGTGTGATACATGCCCGACAAGAACTCGTCGTTTGCCAGCACGTCGAGCTGAAGCTCGCTATTCTCGCTCACGCCCTCGATCACGAGCTCGCCTAGGGCCGAGCGCATCTTGCGAATGGTGCCGTCGCGCGTGGGCGCGCACACGATGAGCTTGCCGAGCATGGAGTCGTAGTACGGCGGAACGGCAGCGCCGGTAAACATGGCCGAATCCCAGCGCACGCGCGGGCCGCCCGGCACGCGCAACGTGGTGACCGTTCCGCACGACGGAAGGAAGTCCGGCGTCTCGGCATTGATGCGGCACTCCATGGCGTGGTTACGGACCGGCACGTCCTCCTGCTCAAACGGCAGGGGCTGGCCAGCAGCCACGCGCAGCTGCCACTTGACCAGGTCGGTATCGGTCACAAATTCCGTGACCGGGTGCTCAACCTGCAGGCGTGTGTTCATTTCCATAAAGTAGAAATTGCCGTCATCCGAGTACAAGAACTCGATGGTGCCGGCACCCTCGTAGCCAACGGCGCGCGCCAGGTCACGCGCGGCTTTATGCATACGGGCGCGAATGTCGTCGTGCCCATCGAGGCACGGCGCGGGGCTCTCCTCGATCAGCTTTTGGTTGCGGCGCTGCACCGAGCACTCGCGCTCGCCGAGCGAAAAGACATGGCCCTGTTTATCGGCCATAATCTGCACCTCGACATGGTGCGCCGGGGCCACGAACTTCTCCATGTAGCACTCGCCGTCGCCAAAAACGGCCTCGCCCTCGGCACGTGCCTCAATAAAGGCCTTTGCCGCATCCTCCACGCGCTCGACCTTGCGAATGCCGCGACCGCCGCCGCCCGCACGAGCCTTGATGAGCACGGGGCAGCCGATGCGCTCGGCCTCGGCCGTCGCCTCCTCGGGGCTTTTGAGCAAATCGCAGCCCGGCACGATGGGCACGCCCGCGGCGGCAGCCGTTCGGCGCGCGGCATCCTTGTCGCCCATACTGTCGATGACCTCAGCCGAGGGGCCGACAAACGCCAGACCGTACTTGTCGCAATCGCGCACAAAGCTCGCCTTTTCGGAGAAAAAGCCATAGCCGGGATGGATTGCCTTTGCCCCCGACTTGACAGCACAGGTGAGCACGGCATCGTCGTTGAGGTAGCTCTCGGCAAGACGCGGACCGCCGATGCAATACGCCTCGTCGGCGAGCTGCACATGCAGCGCGTCCGCATCGGCTGTGGAGTAGACGGTGACGGTCTTGATGCCCATATCGCGGCACGCGCGGATAACACGGACCGCGACCTCGCCGCGGTTGGCGATGAGCACTTTATCGAACATGAAGCCTTCCTTAACTTTCGTGCACGAGCGCAAAGGACATATCGGCGCGGCAGCACACCTCGCCGTTAACGCTCGCGATGCCCGTCGCAAAGCGGAACGGTCCGCGCGCACGCGTGATTGAGCACACCAGGTCCACGGTGTCGCCCGGGCGCACTGGACGCTTAAAGCGCACCTTGTCCAGGCTCGTATAGAACGGCGTCGCGCCGCGTGCTTCCTCGTCGCCCATCAGCAACACGCAGCAGTTTTGAGCGAGCATCTCGCACTGAATCACGCCGGGGACGACCGGGTTTCCCGGAAAATGCCCCTGCAAAAAGTACTCATCGCCCATAATCGTGATCTTACCGTGGGCCTCGTCGCCCACCAGCTCCGCCTCATCGAGCAAGAGCATGGGCTCGCGATGCGGCAACAGTTCCTTAAGCTCTTCTTTGTTCATGGATATCACCTATCCGATCCTCATGAGGCAGCTGCCAAACTCCACGAGGTCGCCGTCGGCCACGCAGATCTCGAGCACCTCACCGTCCGACTCTGCCGTCACCTCGTTAAGGACTTTCATGGCCTCGATGATGCAGAGGGTCTCGCCGGCCTTGACCTTGGATCCCACGTGTACAAACGGCTCGTCGCCCGGCGCCGGGGCGGCGTAGAAGACGCCGACCATGGGAGCCGTGACCTCGGCGCCCATGAGCTCCGGTGCGGCAGCGGGCGCTTGCGCGGCAGGCTCCGGTGCGGCAGGCGCAGCTGCGGGCGCCGCAACCGGAGCAGCCATAGCACTCGGCATGGGCATGGGTACGGCAACCGTCTGCGCGGCGCTCGCTCGCTCAAGTTCGACCGCGGTGCCATCGGGCTCCTCCACGCGCACGCGCGTGAGGCCGCGGTCCTCCATAACATCGGCTATCTCGGCAAGTCTTTTGGAATCCATGCTCTAGCTCCTTGCATATTTGCGCAGCGCGATGGCGGCGTTGTGTCCGCCAAAGCCCAGATTGGTCGAAAGCGCCCAGGTAAGGTCGGCGCGAACCGCGCGATTGGGCGTGTAGTCAAGATCGCAGGCGGGATCGGGCGTGTGGTAGTTAATGGTCGGGGGCACCACGCCCTGCTCGAGCGCCATGGCGCAGGCCATGACCTCGATGGCGCCCGTGGCACCGATCATGTGGCCGGTCATCGACTTGGTCGACGAGATGTGCGCGGCGCGCGCCGCGTCCTCGCCGAGCGCTCGCTTGATGCCCGCCGTCTCGGACGAATCGTTGAGCTTGGTCGAGGTGCCGTGAGCGTTGATGTAGAGACCCTCGGAAGGCTTGACGTCGCCCTCGGCCACCGCCAGCGATATCGCGCGGGCAATGCCGGCAGCCTCGGGATCGGGGCTCGTGATGTGATAGGCATCATCGGTATTGCCGTAGCCCACGACCTCGGCGTAAATGTGAGCCCCGCGAGCCAGTGCGTGCTCCATGCTCTCCAGCACGAGCACGCAGGCACCCTCACCCATCACAAAGCCGTCGCGGTTCGCATCGAACGGGCGGCACGCCGTCTGAGGATCGGGGTTGGTGGTGAGCGCGCGGCAGGACGTAAAGCCCGCAACGGCGTCGGGGATGATAGCCGCCTCGCTGCCACCCGCAAGGATTGCGTCGGCATAGCCGTGCTTGATGGCGCGGAACGCCTCGCCCACCGCATGGGCCGAGGTCGCGCACGCGGTCACGACGGGCAGGGTCGGGCCCTTTGCCTTGTGACGGATCGCAATATTGCCCGAAGCCATGTTGGGAATCATCATCGCGATCATGTAAGGCGACGCTCGGCGGGGTCCGCGATCGGCGATCGTATGGACGTTGTCGACGAGCGTCGTCATGCCGCCCACGCCCGACCCCACGTATACGCCCAGGCGCTCGTGGTCGATCGCGCCTTCGGCATCGAAGCCCGCATCGCGCATGGCCTCGTCCGAGGCCGCCATCGCAAACTGAACACAGGGGTCGAGATGCTTGGCGTCATGCTTGCCAAAGTAATCGTTGCCGTCAAAACCCTTGACCTCGGCCGCCACCTTGACGGCAAATGCATCGGTATCGAAGTGCGTGATCGGACCGATGCCGCACGTTCCGGCGCACATGGCCGCCCAGGTGGCAAGCGCGGTGTTGCCGAGCGGCGACACGGCACCGATACCGGTGATTGCAACTCTCTGTTCCATCATGGTCTCCTCATCCAAGCCGCTTCCCGGCTTGCTTTCTACATCGCCATTCCGCCGTCGACGCGTATGACTTCGCCCGTAATGTAAGCAGCCGCATCGCTCGCTAAAAAGCGCACCACACCGGCCACCTCCTCGGGCTGCGCCATACGCTTAAGGGGAATCTGATCCTCCGTGGCCGCACGAACCTTATCTGAGAGCTTTGCCGTCATATCCGTCTCGACAAATCCGGGAGCAACCGCGTTCACGCGTACGCCGCGGGACGCAAGCTCGCGTGCCACCGCCTTGGTCAGACCAATGACGCCCGCCTTGGAGGCAGCGTAGTTGGCTTGCCCGGCATTGCCCATCAGGCCCACAACCGAGCTCATGTTGATAACGCAACCGCCGCGCTGGCGCATAAAGGTCTTGGTAAGCGCGCGCGTCGTATTGAACGTTCCCTTGAGATTGACATCGAGCACGCGGTCGAAGGCATCGTCGCCCATGCGCATGAGCAGGCCATCGCGGGTGATGCCGGCGTTGTTGACGAGTGCCCAGATCGAGCCGAAGTCGCTCATGACCGCTTCCACGCACGCGTTGACGACATCGGGGTCGGCCACGTCGCATTGATATGCGCGTGCCGTGGCGCCAGCCGCCTCGCAGGCTTCGCACGTCTCGCGCGCTGCATCGACACTGCCGGCATAGACGACGGCGATATCGTAGCCATCCTCCGCCAGACCGACAGCGCATGCGCGGCCGATACCGCGCGAGCCGCCCGTAACGAGCGCCACCCGACGTGAGTCGTTGCGCTCGAGCGCGCCATTGTTCAAGTTGCCCATGTCGTTCCTTTCGGGTTACAGCCCTGTGGGCTATGCGAGCTCGTCGGCAATAGCTGCGACCTGCGCGGCCGTTTCGCACGAATACACGCGAACATCGCTCAACGTACGCTTGATCAGGCCGGACAGCGTCTTTCCGGGACCGACCTCAATAAACGTGTCGATGCCCTGATCCTGCAGAGTGTGCAGCGTGTCAACCCAGCGCACGGCATGGCTCACCTGGTTGGCCAGGACCTCCGATGCCGCCTGAGGGTCCGCCGGATAGGGCGCAGCCGTCATGTTAGCCATGACCGGAATGAGCAGCGGGGACGGAGCGTGGCCGGCTTGGATATACGTCGCCAGCCCCTCAGTCGCCTCTGCCATATAGGGGCTATGAAATGCACCCGACACCGCGACCTTCATGGCGCGTCCGCCGGCTTCTTTTACCAAGACGTCGAGCGTCTGTAGCGCCTCGGGCGATCCGGCCACAACCGTTTGCTGGGGGCTGTTGTAGTTGACCGGCCAGCAGTCTTCGCCCGCCTGCGCGGCCAGGTCCTCGACCTGTTCCGCATCGAGCTTGATAACGGCACGCATGCCGCCAGGGTGACACTTAGCCGCCGCGGCCATCAGCGCCGCGCGCTCGCACACGAGCTCAAAACCCGCTCGCGTATCGAATGCCCCCGCAAAGGTGAGTGCGGCGACCTCGCCCAGTGAGAATCCCGCACAAGCGGCAGGCACCACGCCGCGCTCGCGCAGGGCGACGGCGACAGCCAGATCGTGCACGAACACGCAAGGCTGCGTGTTCTCGGTCTGCGAGAGTTCCTCCTTCGAGGCGCTCCGGCACTGCTCACTGGTCCCCGGGCGCACCTCGTCGGCGATCGCGAACACCTCAGCAGCCGCCGGCGATGCCTCGATCAGGTCGACGCCCATCTCGGGATGCTGGGCACCCTGGCCGGCAAACAGAAACGCTACGCTACCCATGCGGACGCACCCTTCAAGACGCGCTCGGCACCATCGACCAGATCGTCAACAATCTCGCGCGCGCTCTGGCGCTCGTTGACCATGCCGGCAATCTGGCCGCACAAATACGAGCCCTCTTCGTAATTGCCATCCTTGGCGGCCTTACGAAGCGCACCCGTACCCATGGCGCCAAGCTCCTCGGGGCTTGCGCCTGCAGCCTCGTTCTTTGCATAGGCGTTGGTAAAGGGGCTCTTAAGGGCACGCACCGGATGTCCCGTCGAACGGCCGGTCGCACGCGTCGACGTGTCGCCCGCCTTGAGCACCAGCTCTTTGTACTGCTCGGATACGGTGCACTCGTTTGCAACCAAAAAGCGCGTGCCCACCTGGACGCCAACGGCGCCGAGCATAAAGGCCGCCGCCACGCCGCGGCCATCGGCAATGCCGCCTGCCGCCACAACGGGAATATCGGCTGCATCGACCACCTGCGGAACGAGCGCCATCGTCGAGGTCTCGCCTATATGGCCGCCCGATTCGGTACCCTCGGCAACCACGGCGGTTGCTCCGCGACGTGCCACGAGACGCGCCAGTGCCACCGAAGCCACGACGGGGATGACCTTGATGCCCGCATCGTTCCAAGCCTTCATGTACTTGGTGGGATTGCCGGCACCAGTGACGACAACAGGCACCTGCTCATCGATCACGACCTGTGCCACCTCGTCGACAAACGGGCTCATGAGCATAACGTTGACGCCAAAAGGTTTATCCGTCTTGGCGCGCAGCTCGTGAATCTGGTCGCGCAGCCAGTTGGCGTCGGCATTCATGGCCGCGATGATGCCTAGGCCACCTGCCTCGGACACGGCCGATGCCAGCGAGGCATCGGCAATCCAGGCCATGCCGCCCTGGAACACAGGTTTCTCGATGCCAAGCAGTTCGCAGAGAGGAGTCTTGAGCATTACTACTTCTCCAATGCCGCCTCGACCGTATCGACAAACTCGCCGACCGTCTTGGGGTTCTCCTCGGTATCCAGCTGAATGCCAAACTCGTCCTCGACGGCGACGAGGATCTCGACGGTGCCCAGACTGTCGAGGCCAATCTCCTCGAGCGTGGACTCGGGCTTCATCTCGACATCGTCAAGGCCGGCGGTCTCGCGGATAACGTCGCAAACGCGCTCGAAGGTCTTCTGATCTGCCATGGTGTTTCTCCTTTGGTTGTGCCCTGGGGGCGTTTTTATTTCCTATGTGCAACTACTTCCAGCGAAGCAGGTAGCCACCTATATCCAAGCCGGCGCCAAATCCGACTAAGGCGATCGTGTCGCCCGGGTAAAGCGCGCCGGAGTTTGCCAGCCGATCAAGGGCAAGCGGAATACAGGCGCTCGAGATGTTGCCGGTCTCGCGCAGCGTACGGACCACGCGTTCGTCCGGCACCCCCAAACGCTTGACCGCTTGACTCAAGATCCGCTCGTTGGCCTGATGGAATACAAAATGGTCGATGTCCTCAACCGCAATACGAGCGTCGCTTGCGAGCTTGTTGACCGTGTCACAGATCGCATTGACGCCAAACTTGAACACGCGACGACCGTTCATGGAAAGCATGCTCTGACGGTCCGTGGAAGCCTTGAACGGCGAGGTGCCGACCAGTCCCGGAACTCGCAGCGTCTCGACATCGGGTGCGGTCGAAAGCTCAACAGCAAGGGGATTCTCTCCCCCAGCCTCTATGACCGCAGCACCCGCGCCATCGCCAAAGAGCACGCACGTGGCACGGTCGGTCCAATCGAGCACGCGCGTCATCTGCTCGGCGGCAACGACCAGCACATGCTTGGCGCGACCGCGGGCGATATAACCTTCAGCGACATCGAGCGCAAAGACGAAGCCGGCACAAGCGGCCGAGATGTCGAAGGCTGGGCACGTCGCGCCGAGTCGCTCAGCAATGGCACACGCCTCGGCGGGCACGAGATGGTCGCCTGTCGTCGTCGAGCACACAATCAGATCCAGCTGGCTCGCGTCGAATCCGGACACCTGGAGCGCCCGCTCGCTCGCCGCCACAGCAAGGTCGTCGAGCGACTCGGTGGTGCACACATGACGGCTCTTAATACCCGTGCGGGTAAAGATCCACTCATCCGAGGTGTCCAGGAACTCGGACAGCTCGTCGTTGGAAACGCTGCGCTCGGGAAGTGCCGAGCCCGTTCCCAGTATCGTGAAACCCATCACTAACCTCCTTTGAGTTGTTGACGTGTTTACATCGACCAAGAGAGGATAGCGCATTCTTTGCTTTGTTGACGTGTTAACATTAAATTGTCTAAATGCGACAAAGGCTTCACATTGTGTCTATCGCTCGACACCATGGCGTGATTGCTTTGTTTATTAAGGAGGTAGCAGCCATTATGGATGCTCATTTGACGGTGGTCGATGTAACCGGATCGACCAACGATGACCTGCTCGAGGCAGGAAAAAAGGGTGCGCCGCACGGCACGGGACTTGCCGCCCGAGCCCAAACGGCAGGACGCGGCCGGCGAGGCCACAAGTGGGATTCAACCGCCGGCAACCTATTGCTTTCGATTGTCCTGCGTCCATGCGTTGATCCTGCAAAGTACTCTGGTCTTGCTGCCGTCAGCGGCCTAGCGGTGCTCGGGGCACTCGAAAAGCAAGGTCTCGCAAACGAGATCGGCCTCAAATGGCCCAACGACCTCGTCGCGCGAGGACATAAGCTCGGCGGCATTCTTGTCGAGGCGGCGCGCGACAACAAAGGCATGCCCTTCGCCGTCTGTGGCATTGGCGTCAATGTAAACTACACACCCCAAGAAGTGCCCGATGGCGGTCTGGCGGCGATTGGCCTCTCCGACCTCAATGAGAATGTTCCCACTGTCGATGTGCTAGTCGAAGAGGTCTATCACGCCGTTGTAAACGCTGTAGACGCGTGGGCGGAGTTCCTCAACACAATGAAAGAAGACGCCGGACCGCTTGCGCCCGTCCACGACGAATATGCGGCCCACCTCAATTGGATTGGGGAACACGTTATCGCCCGCTCCCCCGCCGGAGATGAGCTGGCACGCGGCATTTTTAGAACGGTCGACGATTGTGGTCGCGCAAGCATCGAAACCGAGAGCGGCTTATGCGCATTCCACTTCGAAGAGGCGTCCCTGCGCCCCTTGAGCGAATAGGGCGCCGCAGCCAGCCGCTCGGCAGCCTTACCCGGCAGTCCAAACCATCATTCAAAACAAAAGAGCCCCGCTACCGTATTGGCAGCGGGGCTCTTTAAGCTATGAGCGATATCGCTTAGAGCTTGATGTCGATGTCGACGCCAGCGGGGAGGTCGAGACGCATGAGCGAATCAACGGTGCCCGAGGTGGGGTCGAGGATGTCGATGAGGCGCTTGTGGGTGCGCATCTCGAACTGCTCACGGGAGTCCTTGTTCACGTGCGGCGAGCGGATAACCGTGTACAGGTTGCGCTCGGTGGGCAGGGGGACAGGACCGGAAACGCGAGCGCCGGTCTTCTGAGCGGTCTCGACGATGAGCTTCGCGGACTGATCGACGACCTCGTGATCATAGCCCTTGAGGCGAATGCGGATCTTCTGGGTAGCCAACTTAAACCTCCAAAGAGTGCGAGAGATGTTCTCGCGGATTACGTAACAGGGAGCTCGAACTTAGGCGTTCTTGCTCATGACCTCGTCCACGATGGACTTGGGCGCGGGCTCATAAGAGTCGAACTGCATCGTGTAGGATGCACGGCCCTGGGTCTGGGAGCGAAGGTCGGTAGCGTAACCGAACATCTCGCCCAGCGGCACCTTGGCACGGATGAGCTTGCTGTTCTTGCGATCCTCCATGCCCTCGATCTTGCCGCGGCGACCGGAGAGGTTGCCCATAACGTCGCCCATGTACTGCTCGGGGGTCTCGACCTCGACAGCCATGATCGGCTCGAGCAGCTGCGGGTCGGACTTCTTGAGGGCGTCCTTGATAGCCATGGAACCGGCGATCTTGAAGGCGGCCTCGGAGGAGTCGACCTCGTGGTAAGAACCGTCGAACAGGGTGACCTTAACGTCGAGGACCGGGAAACCGGCGATAACACCGGTGTTCAGGGCCTCCTGGATGCCCTTGTCGATGGACGGGATGTACTCCTTGGGCACGACGCCGCCGACGATAGCGTTGACGAACTCGTAGCCGAAGCCCTCCTCCATCTTCTCGAGCTTGATGACGGCGTGGCCGTACTGACCGCGACCGCCGGACTGACGGACGAACTTGCCCTCAGCCTTCTCGACGTCGTGACCAGCGGTCTCGCGGTAGGCAACCTGGGGCTTACCGACGTTAGCGTCAACCTTGAACTCACGGAGCAGACGGTCGACGATGATCTCGAGGTGCAGCTCGCCCATGCCGGCAATGATGGTCTGGCCGGTCTCGTGGTTGGTGGACACCGTGAAGGTCGGGTCCTCCTCGGCGAGCTTGGTCAGAGCCAGGGACATCTTGTCCTGCTCGGCCTTGGTCTTGGGCTCGATGGCAACGTCGATAACGGGCTTAGCGAACTCGATCTTCTCGAGGACGATCTCCTTGCCCTCGGCGCACAGGGTGTCACCGGTGGTGGAGTTCTTGAAGCCGACGCAAGCGACGATGTCGCCGGCGGCAGCGTCGTCACGGTCGATACGCTCGGCGGCGTTCATCTCGAGGATGCGGCCGAGGCGCTCGCGCTGACCGTTGGAAGCGTTGATAACGTAGGAGCCGGACTCGGCACGGCCGGAGTACACGCGGACGTAGGTGAGCTTACCGACGAACGGGTCGGTCATGATCTTGAAGACCAGGCCGGAGAAGGGCTCGTCGAAGGAAGGATGACGCTCGATCTCCTCGCCGGTGTCAGGATCGGTACCGGTGACGGACTCGACGTCGAGCGGGCTGGGCAGGTAGTCGACGACAGCGTCGAGCAGCTCCTGGACGCCCTTGTTCTTGTAGGCGGAGCCCACGAAGACGAGGTTGAGCTCGTTGGCCAGAACGCCCTTGCGCAGAGCAGCCTTGAGCTCCTCGACGGTGAAGTCCTCCTCCATGAGGATCTTCTCCATGAGCTCGTCGTCAAAGCTGGCAGCGGCGTCGAGAAGCTCCTCGCGCTTGGTAGCAGCGATGTCGGCGAACTCAGCCGGGATCTCGTCCATCGGCTCGGGGTAGGTCATGCCCTTCTCATCGGCCTTGAAGTCCCAAGCGGTCATGGTGACCAGGTCGATGACGCCCCAGAAGTTGTCCTCGGCGCCCATCGGGACCTGAGCGGCCACGGCGTTAGCGTCGAGACGATCCTTCATGGTCTCGATAGCGTTGAAGAAGTCAGCGCCCACGCGGTCATACTTGTTGATGAAGGCGATGCGGGGGACGTTGAAGGTAGAAGCCTGACGCCAAACGGTCTCAGACTGGGGCTGAACGCCGGCAACGGCGTCGAAGACGGCGACAGCGCCATCGAGGACGCGCAGGCAGCGCTCGACCTCGGCGGTGAAGTCAACGTGGCCCGGGGTGTCGATGATCTGGATGCGGTAGTCCTTACCGTCCTTGTTCCAGAAGCAGGTGGTAGCAGCGGAGGTAATGGTTACGCCGCGCTCCTGCTCCTGAACCATCCAGTCCATGGTGGCAGCGCCCTCATGGACCTCACCGATCTTGTGGGTCTTACCGGTGTAGTAAAGAATACGCTCGGTCGTGGTGGTCTTACCGGCATCGATGTGGGCCATGATGCCGATGTTACGGGTATCGGAAAGCTTGTACTTAGGCTTAGCCATGTTAGTTCCTTACCTTAACTTACCAACGATAGTGAGAGAACGCGCGGTTGGCCTCGGCCATCTTGAAGACGTCCTCACGCTTCTTGACGGAAGCGCCCAGGCCGTTGGAAGCGTCGAGAATCTCGTTAGCAAGACGCTCGGCCATGGTCTTCTCCTTGCGAGCGCGGGAGAAGTTGACGATCCAGCGGATACCCAGAGCGGTGGAACGACGGGAGTTGACCTCCATCGGGACCTGATAGGTAGCGCCACCGACACGCTTAGGCTTAACCTCGAGCGTGGGCTTGACGTTGTCCATAGCCTTCTTGAAGGTAGCGAGAGCGTCGCCACCCTCGGACTTCTCGGCAACGATCTCGAAAGCGGTGTAAACGATGCGCTCAGCGGTGGCCTTCTTGCCGTCAAGAAGGACCTTGTTGATGAGCTGAGTCACCAGGCGGTTGTTGTAAACGGCGTCAGGCTGAACCTCACGACGATTAGCTGCTGCACGACGCGGCATGTGAAATCTCCTTAAGTGTCTACCGTGCGGCGCTTAGGCGGCACACGGCGAAAGTATCAAAACGTTATCTGGCTTATTTAGCCTTGGGGCGCTTAGCACCGTACTTGGAACGGGCCTGCATACGGTTCTGGACCGGAGCAGCGTCGTAGGCGCCACGGATGACGTGATAACGGACACCAGGGAGGTCACGGACACGACCGCCGCGGACGAGCACGATGGAGTGCTCCTGCAGGTTGTGGCCCTCACCCGGGATGTAGGCGGTAACTTCGATGCCGTTGACGAGGCGAACACGGGCAACCTTACGAAGAGCCGAGTTCGGCTTCTTGGGGCTCGTGGTGAAGACGCGGGTGCACACGCCGCGCTTCTGTGCGTTGTGCTGCAGAGCAGCGTTCTTGGACTTCTTGGGCACGGAATGGCGGCCCTGGCGAACCAGCTGGTTAATAGTAGGCAAAGCGTACTCCTTCTCGAATGATTCCAGCTTTCTGTAAAGTGCAACGGCTTGAATCGAGGGGTCAGCATCCCCCTACGAAACACGCAGTTCGATAGGATACGTGGCGTTAGCTGTGCCGTCAACAGACCACGCCGCCGGGCGTATCCTAAAATCGGCACATTTCCGCAAAGCCTACACAATAGGAATCCCTTTCTGTGCGCGGGGACGGATTCCCGGACCGGGCGGCCCGCTGTTTAAGTTTGCTGCTCTACAGTCCTGCGCAAGACGGAAAGCACATTAAGTGCTTTCCTTTGCGTGCGGAACTCGCGACAAACTTAAACAGCGGGCGGCCCGTTCCGGGAATCCGACGTGCTCGTCGGGGCAACGTTCCTCACCAAAAAAGACCCGCTTCCCTGTTGGGAAACGGGTCTTCGGAAGGGCTGTTAACGTACTAGGAAATTATTCCTCGTCGTTGTCCTTGGCCTCTTCGGCGTCGTCGGTGTCCACGAGCTGGTTGAGCAGCTCGTCGAGGGAAGCCATGTCCTCGTTGATGGCACCGTTGGCGGGAGCCTTCTTGTCGTCGATCGGGGCGCCCAGGAGCTCCTCGTCCTCGTCGGCGTGATGCGTCGGAGCAGCGGAGGTGCCCAGCAGGATGTCGTCCGGACCGTCGGGGCTAAAGACCATCTGCAGCAGCTGCGAGAGGTCTTCCTCGTCGGCAACGTCGTCGTTGTTCTCGAGGATGTAGAGCAGGTCGTGGGCCTCGAGACCGTCACGGAGCTCCTCGATCGCCTTGGCACCGATACCATCGATGCGCAGCAGATCCTCCTCGGACTTGCCGACCAGGTCGCCGACCGTCTCGATGCCGACCTCGCTGAACTTGTTGGTCCAGCGCTGCGACACGCCCAGGTCATCGAACAGGTACAGGCGAGCCTTCTCGGCGGAGATGGTGTGGCCGTTGCGGGTGAACGAACCGTCAGCACCACCGAACTCGTCGTAGCCGGCCCAGTCGAGCTGCTGCGGGAGCTGCTCGTCCAGATCCTTGAGCTCCACAGGAGCCCACTCGGGCAGCGACTTGGCGTTGGGCGAAGCCGGGCCGTCAATGTCGACATAGCCGTCGGCCGTGCGATACGTCAGCTTGGCGTTGGCGTAGGGCTTGAGGCCGGTACCAGCCGGGATCTTCTTACCGACGATGACGTTGGACTTAAGGTCGAGCAGGTGGTCGACCTTGCCCTCGATGGCAGCCTCGGTAAGGACGCCGGCAGTACGGATGAACGAAGCGCTCGACAGCCAGGAGTCGATGTTGGACGCGACCTTGAGCGTACCCAGGATGACGGGCTCGGCCACGGGAGCCTGACCGCCCAGACGGGCAACACGCTCGACCTCGTCGGCGAACTCGTAGCGGTCGACGTACTGACCAAGCAGGTACTTGGAGTCACCGGGGTTGGTGATCTGAACGCGACGCAGCATCTGACGTGCGAGCACCTCGATGTGCTTGTCGTTCAGGTCGACGCCCTGGCTGGTGTAGACGTCCTTAACGCTCTCGACGAAGGTGTGCATCGTCGACTCGATATCGGTCAGCTTGCGCAGGTTGCGGAAGTTGACGAAGCCCTTGGTGATCTGGTCGCCGGCGCGAACCTCGCAGCCGTCCTCGATCTCGGGCATGAAGCGCACCGAAGCGGGGACGCGACGCTCGTCGAGGACACGGGTGTGATCCTCGGAGTCGGTGAGCGTCAGCACGTACTCGGACTTCTCGGGCTTGATCGAGAGGTGACCGGAGTACGGAGCCAGCTCGGCCTCGCGACCCAGGATCTTCTCGTTGACGTTGCCGACGATATCGAACATACGGCTGACCGTAGGCAGACCCTGCGTAATATCGTCGACGCCAGCGACGCCGCCGGAGTGAATGGTACGCATCGTAAGCTGCGTACCGGGCTCGCCGATGGACTGGGCGGCAATAATGCCGACGGCAGTGCCGATAGCGACCGGGCGACGGGTGGAAAGATCCCAGCCGTAGCACTTCTGGCACACGCCGTACTTGGAGCGGCAGGTGAGCAGTGCGCGAAGGGTGACCTTCTTGAGGCCGACATCGACCATCTTCTGGATGTCGGCGACCTTCTCGATGTAGCCGTCCTGCTCAAAGAGCACGGTGCCATCGGGGGCCACGACGTCCTGGATGAAGCAACGGCCGACAAGGTCGGTGTTGAGGTCGGTGGTGCCGGGGATGATGAGGTTGTAGGTGACGCCCTCGTGCGTACCGCAGTCCTCCTCGCGGACGATGACGTCCTGGGCCACGTCGACCAGACGACGGGTCAGGTAACCAGAGTCCGAGGTGTGGGATGCGGTATCGACCAGGCCCTTACGGGCGCCGTAGGTCGAAATGAAGTACTCGAGCGGCAGCAGGCCCTCGCGGAAGTTCGCCTTAATGGGAAGGTCGATCGTCTCGCCGGACATGTCTGCCATCAGGCCACGCATGCCGCCGAGCTGACGCAGCTGGGTCTTAGAACCACGAGCGCCGGAGTCGGCCATCATGTACAGCGGGTTCTCCTCGTCGAACATGTCAAGCATGAGCGCTGCGACCTTGTCGGTACAAGCGGTCCACTCGTTAACGACTTCGATGTGGCGCTCCGTCTCGTTGATGAAGCCCTCCTCGAAGTACTCGTTGATCTGGTCGACGTTGGCCTGGGCGCGATCGAGCAGTTCCTGCTTCTCGGCAGGGATGAGAGCGTCCCACACCGAGATGGTGAGGCCGGCGCGGGTAGCGTAGTGGAAGCCGGAGTACTTGATGGCGTCGAGGATCGGGCCGACCTTGGCCTCGGGATAACGATCGCAGCAGTCGGCAACCAGCTTGGCCACGTCGCCCTTGACCATCTTGTAGTTCATGAACTCATAGTCTTCGGGCAGGCACTGGCGGTTGAAGATGATGCGGCCGATGGAGGTCTCGAAGCGCGCGGTCTTGTTGCCGGTGACGTCGTAGTCGACAAACTCGTTCTTGCCGTTCTTGACGCGGAAGATACGGGTGCCGTCCTCGTTGATGACGTTGGCGTTCTCGGCGGACACGCGGACCTGGATCTTGGCCTGCATGTCGACCTCGGAGCGGCAGTCATAGGCGTGCAGCGCGTCGTCGAAGCTCGAGAACACGTGGTTCTCGCCCGGCAGACCGTCGCGGACCTGGGTCAGGTAGTACACGCCGATGATCATGTCCTGCGAGGGGATGTTGACCGGCTTGCCGGATGCCGGCGAGCGCAGGTTGTTCGCAGAGAGCATGAGCACGCGGGCCTCGGCCTGAGCCTGGCTGGACAGCGGCACGTGGACAGACATCTGGTCGCCGTCGAAGTCGGCGTTGAAGGGCGAGCAGACCAGCGGGTGCAGGTGAATGGCCTTGCCCTCGACCAGCACCGGCTCGAAGGCCTGGATGGACAGACGGTGCAGGGTCGGTGCACGGTTGAGCAGCACGACGCGGCCGTCGATGACCTCTTCGAGGATGTCCCACACAAAGGTGGCACCGCGGTCGATAGCGCGCTTGGCGCCCTTGATGTTCTCGACCTTGCCAAGCTCGACCAGGCGCTTCATGACGAAGGGCTTAAAGAGCTCCAGCGCCATGGTCTTGGGCAGACCGCACTGGTGCAGCAGCAGCTTGGGGTCGGTAACGATAACCGAACGGCCGGAGTAGTCGACACGCTTGCCCAGCAGGTTCTGACGGAAACGACCCTGCTTGCCCTTGAGGGCCTCGGCGAGCGACTTGAGCGGGCGGCCGCCACGGCCAGAGACCGGGCGACCACGACGACCGTTGTCGAACAGGGCGTCCACGGACTCCTGGAGCATGCGCTTCTCGTTGTTCACGATGATCGCGGGGGCGTCCAGGTCGAGCAGGCGCTTGAGTCGGTTGTTACGGTTGATCACGCGACGGTACAGGTCGTTGAGGTCGGACGCGGCGAAGCGGCCGCCGTCGAGCTGGACCATCGGGCGCAGATCGGGCGGAATGACCGGGATGACGTCCAGGATCATGTTCGCGGGGCTGTTGCCGCCCTTCAGGAAGGCGTCAACGACCTCGAGGCGCTTAACGGCCTTCTCGCGCTTCTGCTTCTGGGAGTCCTCGTCGGCGATGATGGCCTTGAGCTTCTCGGCCTCGGAAGGAAGGTCGATGGCAGCGAGCAGGTCGCGGACGGCCTCGGCACCCATGCCACCCTTGAAGTACATGGAGTAGTAGCGGGTCATCTCGCGGAACAGCGGCTCATCAGAGATGAGGTCGCGCTCGGTGAGCTTCATGAAGGCGTTGAAGGCGTCCGTGCGGAGCTGCTTTTCGTCCTTGCACTCTTCCTCGATGTCGACGATGCCAGAGGCGATCTCCTCGGGGGTCAGCGGCTCCTCGTCAGAGAACTCGTCAAAGTTCTCGGGGTCGCCCTGCTCCTTGAGGGACTCGATCTGGCGGGCGCACTCGGCATCGATCTCTTCCAGATCGGCGGCGAGCTCCTCGCGCAGGTCGTCGGCGTCGGCCTCGCGAGCCTCGTAGTCAACCTCGGTGATGATGTAGCTGGCAAAGTACAGAACCTTCTCGAGGTCCTTGGACTTGATGTCGAGCATACGGCTCATCGGGAAGCTCGTGGGGCTCTTGAAGTACCAGATGTGGGACACGGGAGCAGCGAGCTCGATGTGACCCATGCGGTCGCGACGCACCTTGGCCGAGGTGACCTCGACGCCGCAGCGCTCGCAGACGATGCCCTTGAAGCGGATGCCCTTGTACTTGCCGCAGGAGCACTCCCAGTCCTTGGCGGGACCGAAGATCTTCTCGCAGAACAGGCCGTCCTTCTCGGGCTTGAGGGTACGGTAATTGATGGTCTCCGGCTTCTTGACCTCACCGTGCGACCAGGAACGGATCTGGTCGGCGGAGGCAAGGGAGATCTTTACCGAGTCAAAATCAGTAGCTTCGAAATCTGCCACAGTCAACTACTCCTTATCAGTGGTCGTGGCGGCGACAGCCTCGGGTGCCTCGGCGGTCTCGGCATCCTGGGCCTCGACGTCGGCATCAACGCCGGCGAGCGCAGCCAGGTCGTCGAGAGCGGAGGTCTCCTCGGCGGTCACAGGGGCGGAGGCGTCCTCGTCGGCATCGTGCATGGGCTCGATGTCCAGCGCGAGGGAGCGAATCTCCTTGACGAGAACCTTGAAGGACTCGGGGATACCCGGGACCGGGACGTTCTCGCCCTTGACGATGGACTCGTAGGTCTTGACGCGGCCCACGGTATCGTCGGACTTGACGGTCAGGATCTCCTGCAGGACGTTGGAAGCACCGTAAGCGTACAGTGCCCAAACTTCCATCTCGCCGAAGCGCTGGCCGCCGAACTGGGCCTTGCCGCCCAGAGGCTGCTGGGTAACCAGGCTGTAAGGGCCGGTCGAACGGGCGTGGATCTTGTCGTCGACCATGTGGCCGAGCTTGAGGATGTAGGACGTACCCACGGTAATGGGCTCGCGGAACTCCTCGCCGGTGCGGCCGTCGAACAGACGGGTCTTGCCGCGCTCGTCAAGCTGGGTGACGAACTCGGGGCGCATGTGATCGCCAAAGGCAGCGGTGGCCTTGTTGAGCATGTTCTTGTTGGCGCGACGGATGACCTCGGCGATCTCGTCCTCCTTGGCGCCGTCGAAGACGGGCGTCGCGGTGAAGAACGGACCGGGGATGTACTTGTCGGAGTCGGCCTGCTCGGTATCCCAACCGCAGGCAGCAGCCCAGCCAAGGTGGCACTCGAGCAGCTGGCCGACGTTCATACGCGAAGGAACGCCCAGCGGGTTGAGAATGACGTCGATCGGGGTACCGTCAGCCATGTAGGGCATGTCCTCGACCGGCAGAACGTTACAGATAACACCCTTGTTGCCGTGGCGACCGGCGATCTTATCGCCCTGCTGGATCTTACGACGCTGGGCGACGTAGACGCGCACCTGCTCGTTGACGCCGGGGGCCAGGTCGTCGCCGTTCTCGCGGCTAAAGCGGACGACGTCGATGACGCGGCCGTAAGCGCCGTGAGGCATCTTAAGGGAGGTGTCACGGACGTCGTGGGCCTTGGCACCGAAGATGGCGCGCAGCAGGCGCTCCTCGGCGGTCAGAGCGCTCTCGCCCTTGGGCGTGACCTTACCGACCAGGATGTCGCCAGGGCCGACCTCGGCGCCGATGCGGATGATGCCGTCCTCGTCGAGGTTGGCAAGCATGTCCTCGGAGAGGTTCGGGATCTCGCGGGTGATCTCCTCAGGGCCGAGCTTGGTGTCGCGGGCGTCGATCTCGTGACGGGTGATGTTGATGGTCGTCAGCAGGTCCTCGGCCACCAGGCGCTCGGACACGACGATACCGTCCTCGTAGTTAAAGCCTTCCCACGGCATATAGGCCACGGTGAGGTTCTGGCCCAGTGCGAGCTCGCCGTGATCGGTCGAAGGACCGTCGGCCAGAGGCTCGCCCTGCTCAACGGTATCGCCGACGCGCACGAGCGGACGGTGGTTGATGCAGGTGGACTGGTTGGAGCGCTGGTACTTGGCCAGGTGATACTCGTCCATGCCGCCGGCATGCTTGACGATGATCTTGGCGGCGTCGGCAAAGATGACCTCGCCGGCGTTCTTGGCCAGGGTGACCTCGCCGGAGTCCAGGGCGGCGCGACGCTCCATGCCGGTACCGACATAGGGAGCGGCGGGGTGAACCAGCGGCACGGCCTGACGCTGCATGTTGGCGCCCATCAGCGTACGCTTAGCGTCGTCGTGCTCCAGGAACGGAATCAGCGTGGCTGCGACGGAGAGCATCTGACGCGGCGAGACGTCCATGTAGTCGACGTCCTCGACGGGCACGTCGGCGGGAGCGCCGAAGGAGCCGTCGAAATCGCGGGTACGGGCGATCACGGTGTGCGGACGGACAAGCTTGCCCTCAGCATCGGTCGTGATGAACTCGTTGGTCTTGGGATCGAGCGGCGTGTTGGCCGGCGCGATGACGTGCTTCTCTTCCTCGTCAGCGGTCATCCAGTCGATCTGGTCGGTGGCAACGCCGTTCTCGACGCGACGGAACGGGGCCTCGATGAAGCCGTACTCGTTGACGCGGGCGTAGAGGGCGAGCGAGCCGATCAGGCCGATGTTGGGGCCTTCGGGGGTCTCGATCGGGCACATGCGGCTGTAGTGCGAGTTGTGAACGTCGCGGACGGCCGTCGGCACGTTGGTGCGGCGGCTGGAGCCGGACTTGTGGCCGGCAAGACCGCCAGGGCCGAGTGCGGACAGACGGCGCTTGTGGGTCAGACCGGTCAGGGGGTTCGCCTGGTCCATGAACTGCGAGAGCTGCGAGGAACCGAAGAACTCCTTGATGGAGGCCACGATCGGGCGGATGTTGATGAGCGACTGCGGGGTGATCTCGTCGATGTCCTGGGAGCTCATGCGCTCACGGACGACGCGCTCCATACGGCTCATGCCGATACGGAACTGGTTGGCGACGAGCTCGCCGACGGTGCGGATGCGGCGGTTGCCGAAGTGGTCGATGTCGTCGACCTTGAAGCCCTGCTCGCCGGCAGCGAGGGACAGCAGGTAACGCAGCGTCGCGACGATATCCTCGTCGGTGAGCACCGTGACCTCTTCCTCGGTGGTGAGGTTGAGCTTCTTATTGACCTTGTAACGACCGACGCGGGCCAGATCGTAGCGCTGCGGGTTAAAGAGCAGGCCCTCGAGCAGGCTGCGGGAAGCGTCCACGGTGGGAGGCTCGCCCGGGCGCAGGCGACGGTAGATCTCGATGAGGGCGTCCTCGCGGGTGAGGGCGGTGTCGCGCTCCAGGGTGCGCTTGATCACATCGGAGTTGCCGAGCAGCTCGATGATGTCGTCGTTGGTGACGGCGATGCCCAGGGCGCGCAGGAACATCGTGGCGCTCTGCTTGCGCTTACGGTCGATGGAGACCATAAGCTGGTCGCGCTTGTCGACCTCGAACTCAAGCCAGGCACCGCGGGACGGGATGATCTGGGCCTTGTAGATCTGCTTGCCCGAATCCATCTCGGAGCTGTAGTACACGCCCGGGGAACGGACGAGCTGCGAGACGACGATACGCTCGGTACCGTTGATGATGAAGGTGCCCTGATCGGTCATCATGGGGAAGTCACCCATGAAGACGAGCTGCTCCTTGATCTCGCCGGTCTCCTTGTTGGTGAGACGGACGTCGGTCAGAAGCGGAGCCTGATAGGTCATATCCTTCTCGCGGCACTCCTCGACGGTGTGCGCGGGGTCGCCGAACTGATGCTCGCCGAAGGTAACCTCGAGAACATGGTTCTGGCTCTGGATGGGGCTGGATTCCTTGAACGCCTCACGAAGGCCCTCGTCCTTAAAACGCTCAAAGGATTCCCTCTGAACAGAGATAAGGTTGGGGAGCTCCATGGCCTCCGGGATTTTCCCGAAGCTGACGCGCTTGCGCTCAGTGGCAGTGTATGCGTAGGTCACCAGGTTTTTCCTCCTTCACGGAAATGCTCGGTGGGTTGGCGAGGCATAGCTTCGCCAGTTATCGCAACCTAATAGTTTATCAGGTACCGACCGTTGAGCAAGAAAAGCCTTGACGCGATTGAGTTTTTGGAGTAGCAAAGTTTTTCGACAGAAAAGATGCAGGTAGATATAGGTGCATCGAACATCTGTTCATATATTTTCTGTGAACGAGACCGCCGGTGCGGGCCTCTGAACGGCAGAATGGCGGCGAGGGTTGGTCGGACGGAAATTACATCCCGTTTTGAGGCCTCAGACTGGGGCGCAGTTTCCGGTTGAGCACTGTTTGGGAAAGCGCATCCCACTTTAGGCCAATATTCCGGGTCGCAGTTTCCGTTAGGGGCCTGTTTGGGAAACCGCGTCCCACAATTCAACCAAAAAATGGGACGCGGTTTCCCAAGCCGAGATTACGGCGCGTATAAAAAACGGGCGCAGACCGAAGTCCGCACCCGTTTCGGCCATGACGACTTCGCAGGTAGAGGACGAACAGCGAACGGGCATCAGAGCGAACAAGTTGACATGAAAAGAGGACGGCATTGACCTTCTGGTCATGCCGTCCTCTTTGAATGGCAAATTGTCGCTCTGACGCCCGTGCAGCGTCGAGCAGTTACGCGGTTTGGTAAAACCGCGTTAACGCTTTAAGCCGCCGCGCTCGTCGATGGCATCCCAGAAGGCATCGGCAAAGCGAGGATCGCTTGCGGCCATGAGGGCGTTGGTGGCCATCCAGCCAGAGGGGGTACCGGTGTCGTAGCCCGACAGCGGGTCGATGACGACGGCGTACATGGCCTCGCGATCGAGCGAACGGGCCATGGCGTCGGTCAGCTGAATCTCGCCGCCCTTACCGGCCTGCTGGTCGGCAAGCAGGTCCATGACCAACGGGCTCAGCAGATAACGGCCGACGATGTACAGGTTGGACGGAGCCGCCTCGGGGGCAGGCTTCTCCACCAGGCCGCCGATGCGCCACACGGCACCCGGCTCGCCATCGGCAACGTCCTCGGCGCCCTCGAGCGAACCCACACGCTCGCCGGCAATCACGCCGTAGCGGCTGACCTCCTCGGGAGCGCACGCGGCGACGGCGATAACAGAGGCGCCGCCATGCTCCTTGGAGACGGCAAGCATCTTGTCGCAGATGTCGCGGTTGGGCACAACGTAGTCGCCCAGAAGAACCAGGAAGTTCTCACCTGCCACAGCGTCTGCGGCAGAGCGAATGGCGTGGCCGAGGCCCTTGGGCTCGTACTGATAACGGAAGTCGACCGGCATGCCGCCCGCATGGGCGACGGCGTCGGCATAAGCGTCCTTGCCGCGCTCGCGAAGCAGATTCTCGAGCGAACGATCGGGCTGGAAGTAGCTCAGCAGCTCGGGCTTACCAGGAGAGGTGACGATAATGGCATCGTCGACCTCCTCGGGATCGAGTGCCTCCTCAACGACGTACTGGATGACCGGCTTGTCGAGCACCGGAAGCATCTCTTTGGGCGTGCACTTGGTGCCGGGCAGAAAACGCGTGCCAAGACCGGCGGCGGGGATGATTGCCTTCATGTTATTCAAGGATCCTTTCGCAGGCGCGAAGAGCGCCCGTGCGTGCGGCTCACCGGCCGCAAACGAAATTGCGATACCGAAGTATCTTAACGCTGAAGAGATGCGCAACCATAAGGCGTGCGTAATTCTTCAGCAGGTCAACGCAAATTAATGCACGAATAGTGCAATTTTTGGCCCCAATTGTCAGACGCATACCTTACGGCGGAAGCGGATCGCGGACTATATCCATCTAAATGTAGCGGGGCAAAACGAAAAAGACGGGGCTCGCAATGCGAACCCCGTCTGCAAAGAAATCTGGCGAGAAGGCCTGATTACTTGAGGGTGACAGCAGCGCCAGCAGCCTCGAGCTTCTCCTTGGCAGCCTCGGCGTCCTCCTTCTTGGCACCCTCGAGAACAGCCTTGGGAGCGCCCTCGACGACCTCCTTGGCCTCCTTCAGGCCAAGGTTGGTGAGCTCACGGACGGCCTTGATGACCTGGATCTTGTTGTCGCCGAAGCCCTCGAGCACGACGTCAAACTCGGTCTTCTCCTCGGCCTCAGCAGCGCCAGCAGCAGGAGCGGCGACAACAGCGGCAGGAGCAGCGGCGGAAACGCCGAAGGTGTCCTCGATAGCCTTGACGAGCTCGGAAGCCTCGAGAAGGGTCATTTCCTTAAGAGCATCGATGATCTCATCGGTGGTAAGCTTAGCCATTTCTAAGTCCTTTCGGTTTCCGTGCGAATGCACGGAGATCAGTTAAAACACGGCGCGAATGCGCCAGGGGTGCGGCGTTGCCGCCGCAGGTGAAAACAGCGACTAGGCTGCCTTCTGCTCGGAGACCTGCTGGATCGAACGAGCGAGACCAGAGGAAACGCCGTTGACGCAGACAGCGATGTCGCGAGCGAAACCGGAGATGAGACCGGCGATCTGGCCGAGAAGCTGATCCTTGGTGGGCAGCTCGGCGATAGCCTTAACATCATCAGCGGAAACGGCCTTGCCGTCGGAGATACCGCCCTTGATCTCAAGGACGCCCTTGGACTTAGCGGAGAAGTCCTTAAGGGCCTTAGCGGCCTCGACCGGCTCGGTCTCGTAGAACACATAAGCGACGGGGCCGGCGAGAATCTCGTCGAGCTCGGGCTGCTCCTGGTTCTTGAGAGCGATTTTGACCAGGTTGTTCTTGTAGACCTTCATCTCGGCGCCGCACTCGCGAAGCTGATGACGCAGCTCCTGAGCCTGCTTAACCGTCAGACCGTTGTAGTTGACGACGAACAGACCGGCGTTCTCGGCGATACGGGACTCGATCTCTGCAACCTTGTCGATTTTGTACTGCTGGGGCATGAATTACACCTCCTCGAATTCTTTCCGGGCACGGTCCGCCACAAGGACGTGACGGGGGCATGTCCAAAAAGAAAGCCCCCGCGCTGCATGAGCGACGGGGGCGAGAAGACATATCTACTCGACCACCTCGGCTGGCGGGATGTCCCATTAAGCTTGCGGGTAAGACCCGTTTGCGCCGGCTGTCTCTGGCAGCGGATTCGTGCGTGAACCGAAAGTATTATGGCGGGGACCCCGGCGTCGGTCAACGGGCACGAGGATTCGCACACAAACCCTGCATACGCTCCGGGCGGGAGGGGCAGGGCGAGTTTTCCGCTCGGTCAAGTCCTGGGCTCGCTCGGAAAGCACATTAAGTGCTTTCCG